>NZ_JBFUCB010000052.1:0-18204 GCF_056405435.1 Rhizobacter sp. P1_G5
CGCCCGTACACCGGCCGCTGCTGCGGGCTGACCTGTCCGGACGACACGTCGACCAGGTCGGCACCGGCCGCCTTCAACGCCCGCGCGATGGCAATCGCATCGTCGGGCGTCGTGCCGCCCGGCACCCAGTCGTGCGCGGAGATGCGCACCGACAGCGGCTTGTCGGCCGGCCACGCCGCGCGCATCGCCGCCAGCACCTCCAGCGGGTAGCGCAGCCGGTTCGCCAGTTCGCCGCCATACCCGTCGGTGCGATGGTTGGTCAGCGGCGACAGGAACGACGACAGCAGGTAACCGTGCGCGCAGTGCAGCTCCAGCCAGTCGAAGCCGGCCTGCGCGGCACGCTTCGTCGCCGCGACGAAATCGGCGGTGACGCGGTCCATGTCGTCGCGCGTCATCGCCCGCGACCACGCGCTGACACCGTCCAGGTACTGCTGCGGCGAGGCCGAGATCAGCGGCCAGTTGCCCTCACTGTTGTCTTCAGCCAGCGGCAGGTCTTCTCCATCCCACGGCGCGCGTGTCGAGCCCTTCGCGCCGGCATGGCCCAGCTGCATCGCGATCTTCGCGCTGCTGCCCTGGTGCACGAAATCGACGATGCGCTTCCACGCCCGCATCTGCGCATCGGTGTACAGCCCCGGGCAGCCCGGCGTGATGCGCGCATCGGGCGAGGTGCAGGTCATCTCGGCGAACACCAGGCCCGCGCCGCCCAGCGCCCTGGCCCCCAGGTGCACCAGGTGGTGGTCGCCCGGCACGCCGTCGACCGCGCTGTACTGCGCCATCGGCGAGACGACGACGCGGTTCTTCAGCGTCACGCCGCGCAGCGTGAACGGCGTGAACATCGGCGGCACGGCGTGCGTGCCGTCGAGCCCGGCGCGCGCAGCCAGCCACTGCTCGTAGCCGCCGACGTAGGCCGCATCGCGCAGCCGCAGGTTCTCGTGCGAGATGCGCTGCGAGCGCGTCAGCAKCGAGTACGCGAACTGCGGTGCGTCGAGCCGCGCATGGCGTTCGACGTTCTCGAACCATTCGGTGGAGTTGCGCGCCGCGTTCTGGATCTTCAGCACCTCGATGCTGCGTTGCGCTTCGTAGGCGGCCAATGCCTGGTCGAGCGCGCCCGGATGCTCGCCGATCGCTGCGGCCAGGTCGATCGCATCCTCGAGTGCGAGCTTGGTGCCCGAGCCGATCGAGAAATGCGCGGTGTGCGCCGCGTCGCCCATCAGCACGACCGGCGCGCGGCCGTTGTGATGGATCCAGCGCTTGCACACGACGCGCGGGAAGCGGATCCACTGCGCCGAGCCGCGCAGGTGCGCCGCGTTCGACATCAGCGCATGGCCGTCCAGGATCTTCGCGAACAGCTTCTCGCAGAACGCGATGCTCTCTTCCTTGCCCATGTCGGCCAGGCCCGCGGCGCGCCACACCGGCTCGGGCGCCTCGACGATGAAGGTGGAGGTGTCGGCATCGAAGCGGTAGGCGTGCACCTGGAACCAGCCCCACTCGGTGCGCTCGAACGCGAACGTGAACGCATCGAAGCGCTTGCGCGTGCCGAGCCAGACGAAGCGGCACAGCCGGGTGTCGACATCGGGCTCGTAGGTGGCGGCGTAGCGGCTGCGGATGCGGCTGTTCAGRCCGTCGCWGGCGATCACGAGGTCGGCATCGAGCGCGGTGTCGTCGCTGCACTCGGTCTCGAAGCGCAGCCGCACGCCCTCTTCGGCGCAACGGTCCTGCAGGATATTCAGCAGCTTGCGCCGGCCGATGCCGCAGAAGCCGTGGCCGGACGAGCGCACCACCTCGCCCTTGAAGTGCACCTCGATGTCGTCCCAGTGGTTGAACGCATCGAGGATCTGCGCCGCGCTCTTCGGGTCGCTGCGCTGCACGGCCCCCAGCGTCTGGTCGGAGAACACGACGCCCCAGCCGAAGGTGTCGTCGGCGCGGTTGCGCTCGATCACCGTGACCTCGTGCGACGGGTCCTGCTTCTTCATCAACAGCGCGAAGTACAGGCCCGCGGGGCCGCCGCCGATGCAGGCGATGCGCATGTGCGTGATCTCCGGAGCGCCCCGGCGGAAATCGCCGGGCCGATGAAATTTAGAGCTTGATATTTCAGGTGTCAAGCATTTATTGGCCACGACGGGATGTCTGAAATAACCGACACCACGACGCCAACGGCGGTGCTACTGTTCCGGCCGTGAAAAAGCTCTGGGACATCTCCCCACCCATCGCCCCCGACTCGCCGCTGTTCCCCGGCGACGAGGCCTACTCGCAGGCCTGGACCGCGCGCATCGGCCCGGACTGCCCGGTCAACCTGAGCGCGATCACGATGTCGCCGCACATCGGGGCGCACGCCGATGCGCCGCTGCACTACGGCGACGATGCGCCGGCCATCGGCGCGGTCGACCTGGCGCCGTACCTGGGCCGCTGCCGGGTGATCCATGCGATCGGCATCGGCCCGCTGGTGCGGCCGGAACACCTGGCGCCGTTCGCCGCCGACCTGCCGCCGCGCGTGCTGGTGCGCAGCGTGCTGAAGGCGCCGACCGCGTGGTCGCCCGAGTTCACGTCGTTCGCCCCCGAGACCATCGGCTGGCTGGCCGACCGCGGCGTGCGGCTGGTGGGCATCGACAGCCAGTCGGTCGACCCGGCCGACAGCAAGACGCTGGACAGCCATCACCAGCTGCTGGCGCGCGACCTGCGCGTGCTGGAGAACCTGGTGCTCGACGACGTGCCGGCCGGCGACTACGAACTGATCGCGCTGCCGTTGAAGCTGATGCTGGCCTGTGCCTCGCCGGTGCGCGCGGTGCTGCGAGAACTCTGAAAGATCTCCCGAATGACGACACGACAAGACTGCCTGGCGCTCGACGCCCGTGATGAACTGGCGCCGCTGCGCGCGCTGTTCGACCTGCCCGACGGCGTGATCTACCTCGACGGCAATTCGCTCGGCGCCTTGCCGCGCGCCACCGCAGCCCGCGTGCAGCAGGCGGCCACCGCCGAATGGGGCCGCGACCTGATCAAGAGCTGGAACACCGCCGGCTGGATCGACCTGCCGCAGCGCATCGGCAACAAGATCGCCTCGCTGCTGGGGGCCGGGCCCGATGAGCTGATCGTCGCCGACTCGACCTCGGTGAACCTGTTCAAGGCCTTGTCGGCCGCGCTCGACCTGGCGCAGCGCGACACGCCGGGCCGCAAGCGCATTGTCTCGGAGCGCTTCAACTTCCCGACCGACCTGTACATCGCCGAGAGCCTGGCGCGGCAGCGCGGCTTCGAGCTGGTGCTGGCCGAGGCCGACGAGAGCCCGGCGCTGATCGACGACCGCCTCGCGGTGCTGATGCTGACGCACGTGAACTACCGCAGCGGCCGCATGCACCGCATGGAAGAGACCAACCTCGCGGTGCATGCCGCGGGCGCGCTGGTGGTGTGGGACCTCGCGCACTCGGCCGGTGCGGTGCCGGTCAACCTGAAGGGCAGCGGCCCGCGCGCCGGCGCGGCCGATTTCGCGGTGGGCTGCGGCTACAAGTACCTGAACGGCGGGCCCGGCGCGCCGGCCTTCGTCTGGGTGCACCCGACGATCACCGCGCGCATGGACGCGGAGCAGCTGTGGCAGCCGCTGTCGGGCTGGCTCGGCCATGCAGCGCCGTTCCAGTTCACGCCCGACTACCACCCCGCCGCCGGCATCGGCCGCTTCATCTGCGGCACGCCGCCGGTGCTGTCGCTGGCCGCGCTGGAGTGCGGCGTCGACACGATGCTCGCCGCCGAAGCCCACGGCGGGCAGYCGGCGCTGCGCCGCAAGTCGATCGCGCTGAGCGAGCTGTTCATCGCGCTGGTGGAGGCGCGCTGCGCCGGCCACGGCCTCACGCTGCAGACGCCGCGCGATGCGGCGCAGCGCGGCAGCCAGGYGAGCTTCGCACGCGCCGATGACGGCTACCCGATCATGCAGGCGCTGATCGCGCGCGGCGTGATCGGCGACTTCCGCGCGCCCGACATCCTGCGCTTCGGCTTCACGCCGCTGTACACGCGCTTCATCGACGTGTGGGAGGCGGTGGAGCACCTGGTGCAGGTGCTGCAGACCGGCGAGTGGCAGCAGGCCCGCTTCAACCAGCGCGCGGCGGTGACATGAGCTGCCCGCATCACGAATCCGGCAACACCGACGGCGAGAAGATCGTCCGCGAGGAAGGTGCGCAGCTCGATTTCTCGAGCGACATGAGCTATGGCGACTACCTGCACCTCGACGAACTGCTGAACGCGCAACACCCACTCTCGCCCGAGCACAACGAGATGCTGTTCATCGTGCAGCACCAGACCAGCGAGCTGTGGATGAAGCTGATGCTGCACGAGCTGGGCGCGGCGGTGCAGCGCATCGCGAGCGACGACCTGGGCACGGCCTTCAAGATGCTGGCGCGCGTGAGCCGCATCATGGAGCAGCTGGTGCATGCCTGGGACGTGCTCGCGACGATGACGCCGCCGGAGTATTCGGCGATCCGGCCGTACCTGAGCAACAGCAGCGGCTTCCAGAGCTGGCAGTACCGCTGCATCGAGTTCATGCTGGGCAACAAGAACGCGGCGATGCTGAAGCCGCATGCGCACACGCCGGAGATCCTGGCGCGCGTCGAGGCGGCGTACCGCGCACCGTCGCTGTACGACGAGGCGCTGCGGCTGCTGGCGCGGCGCGGGCTGCCGGTGCCGGCCTCGCATGTGGAACGCGACTGGTCGCAGCCGTACGTGAGCGACGATGCCGTCGAGCAGGCGTGGCTGGTGGCCTACCGCGCGCCGCAGCAGCACTGGGACCTGTACCAGCTCGGCGAGGAGCTGACGGATCTCGAGGATGCGTTCCGCCTCTGGCGCTTCCGCCATGTGACGACGGTGGAGCGGGTGATCGGCTTCAAGCGCGGCACCGGCGGCACCAGCGGCGTCGGCTACCTGCGCAAGATGCTCGACGTGGTGCTGTTCCCCGAGATCTGGAGACTCCGCACGAACCTGTAGCCCGGATGCCAATCCGGGATCGGCGGTGTATGGTGCGCCCATGCTTCTGCGTCGCACGCCCACCCCGCCGCTCGACGCCTTCGTCGACTGCCTGTGGGCCAGCGAACGGGGCGCGATGCCGCATGCGCGCGAGCGCAACCTGCCGACCGGCCGGGCCGACCTGATCATCGCGCTGCGGCAAACCCACCTGAACCGCTTCGCCTCGGCGGGCGACCTGCAGGGCCAACGCTTTGCCGGTGGCATCGTGCAGGCGCCGCAGCAAGGGCCCTTCTTTCGCGAGACCGGTGAGCCGTCGTCGGTGGTCGGCGTGCATTTCCGGGCCGGCGGGGCCGCGGCGCTGTTCGGCGTGCCGCTGACGGAACTGTCGACGCCGGCCACGCCCGACGAGCTGTGGGGCCCCGAGGCGGCCACGTTGCGCGACCGTCTGCAGGCCTTGCCCGGCGCGGCCGCGCGGCTGCGACATCTGGAAGCCTGGCTGCTGTCGCGCCTGCACCGGGCGCCGCCGCACGCCGCCGATGCGCCGATCGCATGGGCCCTGCAAGCGTTCGAGGGCGCGGTGCCGCACAGCGTTGCCGAGGTGCGGGGCGCGCTCGGCTGGTCGCCGAAGCGCTTCATCGCCGAGTTCTCGCAGCGCGTCGGGCTGACGCCCAAGCGCTACCTGCGGATCGCCCGGTTCCAGCGCATCGTGCAGATCGCTGCAAGCTGTCGAACCAGTTGCATGCCCATCGACTGGGCCGAGCTCGCGCTCGCTGAAGGCTATGCCGATCAAGCCCACGTGGTGCGGGAGTTCCGCGGCTTCTCAGGGCTCACGCCCACGGCATATCACCCGCTCGCACCGGACCAGGCCAGCCACACGGCGGAAAAAATCTTCAAGACACCAAGCCGGGTGGGCTCTTACGCTTCGGCCCGATGACCCAGAGGAGCCCGCGATGATCCATGAAGTGTTCACCTACCTGCGCGTGCGCGACACCGCCGCGGCGATCGCGTTCTACACGCAGGCCTTCGGTGCGAAGGAGCTGTTCCGCCTGACCGAGCCGTCGGGGCGCATCGGGCACGCCGAGATGGAACTCGGTCCGTCGGTGTTGATGCTGTCGGACGCGTTCCCCGAATACGGCATCGAAGCGCCGCCCATCGGAGGTTCCACCAGCTACGCCAGCGTGCACCTGCACGTCGACAACGCCGACGCGGTGCTCGAGCAAGCGGTGTCGGCCGGGGCCACCGTGCTGATGGCACCGACCGATCAGTTCTATGGCGAGCGCAGTTGCAAGCTGCGTGATCCGTTCGGCCACGAATGGCTGATCGGCCACAGCATCGAGCAACTCACGCCCGACGAGATGCAGCGCCGCTACACCGCGCTGATGACGGAGCCGTCGTCAGCGCAGTGAACGCGCTGCGTGGGTCAGTCGGTGCCCTGCGGGAACACCACCACCGGATTGGCCGTGCCGCGCGAGTTCACGGTGACCTGCTTCGTGACGGTCCTGCCGTTCAGCGTGGCTTCCATCTTGTACTGCCCCGCCGGTGCCTTCACCAGCATGTAGGGGCCGTCGGCCTGCGCGTCGAACACGACGTCGCCTTCCTTGTCGATCAGCTTGACCTGCGTGTCGGCGGTGAACTGGTTCTTCGCGCCGGCCTTCTCGTAGATCTCGATCGCGAGCGGGTAGTCGCGCTTGGCGTCCTTGAACGCCGGCACCTCTTCATAGGCCACGCCGCCCGTCACGTAGGTGATGTCACCGGCCTGCTTGGCAGCGGGCAGCGGGGCGCGGTCGTCCTGGGCCCAGACGGCGGTGCCGGAGGCGATGGCCAGCGCAGCGGCGAGCGGGGCGARCAGAGGCTTGTGGCTGTTCATGATGAAGTCCTTTCTTGTCATCAAGGTGAACTTCATTGGACTGCGGGCGACACGGCGGGTGCCTGGGACGAGGCCGGCCGTGCGGGACGGGCAGGTACGCACGGGCTTGTCAGCCTGGAAGCCGCGCGCCGTAGGACTCGGCTGGCATGGCAAGCTGCGGCCTTCGATCCAACCGACAACCGGTGAGGCCACATTGACAACAGTTCCATTCCGCTGTGCGAAATCGGGAGCCGCCCTCGCTCCAGACGAGGCCGGTCATTGCGCGCTCTGCGAACGCTTGCTGGATCGCCGATTCTTGCGGGAAGGCATCCATCCTCTGCAGCGCAGACCGGTGTGCACGGATTGCCTCCAGGCCCATGTCGACAAAGGACGCGCAGCGATCGACGACAAGGAGGTGTGAGCCCGCCTACAACGGAAAAGGCCGCCCGCAGGCGGCCTTTCCCCATCCAACAGCCGCAGCCGTCAGCCCAGGTTCACCGGCACGAAGATCCGCTCCCCGTCGCGCTCGACCAGCAGCGCCACGCTCTTCGGCTTGCCGGCCATCACCGCACGCACCTGCTCGATCGACGTGACCGGCTTGCCGTTGATGGCCAGCAGCACGTCGCCCGCCTCGATGCCGGCGCGCGCCGCCGGGCCGTCGACGTTCTCGATCACCAGGCCCTGCTCCAGCTTGCTCTGGCGCTTCTCTTCGCGCGTCAGCTGGCGCAGCGACAGCCCGAGCTGCACGCCCTGCGAATCGCCGCCGTTGGCGGACGCCACATCCTCGTCCGGATCGGCACCGCCCAGCTTCACGTCGATCGAACGCTCGGCCCGGTCGCGCCACACCGACAACTTCACCTTGTCGCCCGGCGCCGCCAGACCGATGCGGCTCGACAACGCCCCCGAGCGCACGATCGGGTCGCCGTTCACCGCGGTGATCACGTCACCCGGCTTCAGGCCGGCCTTCTCGGCCGCGCTGTCCTTGCTGACCTTCGCGACCAGCGCGCCGTCAGGCCGCTTCATGCCGAACGACTCGGCCAGACTCTGGTTCACGTCCTGCACCGCGACACCCAGGCGGCCATGCGTGGCGCGGCCGGTCGCGACGATCTGGTCTTTCACCTTCAGCGCGACATTGATCGGGATCGCGAAGCTCAGCCCCTGGAAGCCGCCGGTCTGCGAATAGATCTGCGCATTGATGCCGATCACCGCCCCGGTGCCGTCGAACAGCGGGCCGCCGGAGTTGCCGGGGTTCACCGCCGCATCGGTCTGGATGAAGGGCACCACCGCGTCGCCGGGCAGCGAGCGGCCCTTCGCGCTGATGATGCCGGTGGTGGCGGTCTGCTCGAAGCCGTAGGGCGCGCCGATCGCGAGCACCGGGTCGCCGACCTCGATGTTCTGCGGGTCGCCCAGGCGCACGATCGGCAGGTCCTTGGCCTGGATGCGCAGCACCGCGATGTCGGTGGCGGCGTCCGAGCCCAGCACCTTGGCCGAGAACTCGCGGCGGTCGCTGAGCTTGACGGTCACTTCCTTGGCTTCGCGCACCACGTGGGCATTGGTCAGGATCAGGCCGTCGGCGCTGATGATGAAACCCGAGCCCTGGCCGCGGAACGGCACCGACGGGTTGCCGCGCTGGCCGCGCTGCTGGAAGCCCGGCAGGCCGCGGAAGAACTGGAAGAACGGATCGTTCTCGGCGCCGGGCGGCAGGCCTTGCTGCTGCTGCTCCTCGGCCGAGGCCTTGTGCAGGCCGGCCACCGTGACACCGACGACGGCCGGGCCGGAGGTCGCGACGATCGCGCGGTAGTTGGGCACCTGGCCCGCGGCCGGCAGCATCGGCACCGGTGCCGGCGCGGTCGAGGTCACGGCGGCGGGCTTCGCCTCGGGTTTGCTCTTCAGCCACTCGGGCGTCAGGCTGAAGGCGCCGGCCGATCCGGCGGCCAGCAGGCCGGCTGCGGCAAGCGCAGCGGTCAACGACTTCATCTTCATGTGATCTCCTGGGGACAAGCGTCGCGGGGGATTCCGCATGAGTCGAAAGATAAGGGCCCGCGGTTAGAACTCGATTAGGGGTTGGTGAAGCGAAGGTTAAGACCGCGCCGCCAGCACCTCGGCCACGCACTCGCCGAACCCGATGCGCCGCTGCCCGGCGCGCTCGCAGAACGCTCGCAGCGCGACGCTGTCGCCATCCTGCAGGAAACGCCGCGTCTCGCCGTTCGGCAGCGTGATCGGCAGCTTGCCGCCCTGCGTCAGCTCCAGCAGCGAGCCGCCCTGCTCCGGCAGCGGCCCCGATTGCGTGCCGCTGCCCAGCAGGTCGCCCGGGCGCAGGTTGCAGCCGTTGCTGCTGTGGTGGGCCACCAGCTGCGCGAGCGTCCAGTACGCGTCGCGGAAGTTCGATTGCATCAGCCGCACCGCCGCGTCGCCGCGCTCGCGCATCGCCGGCGTCTGCAGCCACACCTCCAGCACGATGTCGATCGCGCCCTGTGCGCGGTTGCCTTCGCCATCGAGGTGGGGCAGCGGCTGCGGCCGGTCGGCCGCCCGCTCGAACGGCCGGCGGAACGGCTGCAGCGCCTCCATCGTGACGATCCACGGCGACAGCGTGGTCGCGAAGCTCTTCCCGAGGAAGGGCCCGAGCGGCTGGTACTCCCAGGCCTGCACGTCGCGCGCCGACCAGTCGTTCAGCAGCACCAGCCCGGCCAGGTGTTCCTCGGCCCGCGCCATCGGGATCGGCTCGCCGAGCGCGTTGCCGGGGCCGATGATCGCGCCGAGCTCCAGTTCATAGTCCAGCCGCTGGCACGGCCCGAACACCGGCGCCTGGGCTTCTGTCTTGTACTGCCCGCGCGGGCGGTGGAAGGCCTGCCCGCTGACCTGCAGCGACGAGCTGCGGCCGTGGTAGCCGATCGGCACCCATTCGTAGTTCGGCAGCAGCGGCTGGTCCGGGCGGAACAGTTTTCCGACGGTCGTCGCGTGGTGGATGCCGGTGTAGAAATCGGTGTAGTCGCCGACCTCGCACGGCAGCGCCATCGCGGCCTGTGCCTGCGGCACCAGGCAGGATTGCAGCCACGGCTCGTCGTCGGAGCCTTCGCGCAACGCATTCGACAACGCGGCGCGCAGCGTGCGGCGTGCCGCAGCCCCCAGCGCGATGAAGGCGTTGAGATCGCCGCGTGCCAGCGGCTCCATCACCCGCGACACCTCGGGCGACCACGGGCACAGCTCGTGCGCGAGGCGCAGGTCGAGCACCTGATCGCCGATCGCCACGCCACCGCGCCAGGGCTCGTCGCTGCCCTGGCGTCGAAAGCGCCCGAGCGGCAGGTTCTGGATCGGAAAGTCGGCCAGCGGATCCTGTGCCGACGCGACCCAGCTGCGCAGCCCCGCGTCGTTCGTGTCGTCGAGAGCGCCGCTCATTGGAATCCATCCTTCAGGTTGCGCCAGCAATCGGCATAGGCGGCATCGAGTGCGCCGCCGCTCATCGCCCATTCGGTCGGCCGGAAACGGTACCGGCTTTCGAACATGAAGGCCAGCGTGTTGTCGAGCTTGTGCGGCGCGAGCGGCGCATTCGAGGCGCGCTCGAACGCGTCGGCGTCCGGCCCGTGCGGCACCATGCAGTTGTGCAGGCTGGCACCGCCGGGGCGGAAGCCTTCGGGCTTGGCGTCGTACTGCCCGAGCACCAGGCCCATGAACTCGCTCATCAGGTTGCGGTGGTACCAGGGCGGGCGGAAGGTGTCCTCGGCCACCAGCCAGCGCGGCGGGAAGATCACGAAGTCGCAATTGGCCGTGCCCGGCGTGTCGCTCGGCGACGTGAGCACCGTGAAGATCGACGGGTCCGGGTGGTCGAAGCTGATCGAGCCGATCGTCATGAAGTTGGCCGTGTCGTACTTCAGCGGCGCCAGGTTGCCGTGCCAGCCGACCACGTTGAACGGCGAGGCCGCGCAGCGGGCCGACCACAGCCGGCCGCCGTATTTCTTGATCAGCTCGTGCGGTGCCGCGTCGGGCTCGAACGCGGCGACCGGGGCCTCGAAGTCGCGCGGGTTCGCGAGGCCGTTGCTGCCGATCGGGCCCAACTCCGGCAAGCGGAAATGCGCCCCGTGGTTCTCGCAGACGTAGACCCGCGACGGCCCGTCGACCGCCACCTTGAACGCCAGGCCGCGCGGCAGCAGCGCGATCTCGCCGGGCGCCACCTGCAGCAGGCCGAGCTCGGTGGTGATCATGAGCGTGCCCTGCTGCGGCACCAGCAGCATCTCGCCRTCGGCATTGACGAAGGCGCGCTGCATCATCGAGCGGTTGATGAACGCGATGTGCGCGGCCATGCCGACCTGCGCATCGACGTCGCCGTTGACGACGATGCTGCGCAGCCCGTCGACGAAGTCCAGCGGCCGGGCTTCTGCCTCGGGCACCGGCGTCGGCGCCCAGCGCATCGGGTCGGGCGGTGCCGCCACGCCGTCGGCCGCGCCGCTCTTCCACCACGGCTGCGCATACGGTGCGTAGCCGCCGACCACCACCGACGGCTGGCGCCGGTACATCCAGGTGCGCCGGTTCTCGGCGCGCGGCGCGGTGAACGCGCTGCCGCTCAGCAGCTCGGCATACAGGCCGTGCGCCGCCTTCTGCGGGCTGTTGCGGCCGAGCGGCAGCACGCCGGGCACCGCCTCGCTCGCGAACTGGTTGCCGAAGCCGCCCTGGTAGCGCAGGGGTTCAGGTGAAGCCATCGCGGGTCTCCTTGATTTCCGACAGCGGATTCGTTACTGTCTAATCCATTCTACATACACGAATTTCAGAATGATCCCCAGCACCCCTCGCGGCATCCAGAGCATCGAGGTCGGCGGCCAGCTGCTGCGTGCGCTCGCCCACCACGGCCGGCCGATGGCCTTGAAAGACCTGGCGCGCGAAGCCGGCATGGCAGCGGCCAAGGCCCACCCCTACCTCGTCAGCTTCGGCAAGCTCGGGCTGATCGCGCAGGATGCCGCGTCGGGCCGCTACGGGCTCGGTCCGCTCGCGATGGAACTGGGCCTGATCAGCCTGCAGCAGTTCGATCCGCTGCGCCTGGCCACGCCGCTGCTGCCGGCGCTCGCGGCGCAGGTCGGCCACACCGTCGCGATCGCGGTGTGGGGCAATCGCGGGCCGACCATCGTGCGCGTCGAAGAGGCACCGTCCGCGGTACACGTCAACATGCGGCACGGCACCGTGATGTCGATGCGCGGCACGGCGTCGGGCCTGCTGTTCGCCGCGCACCTGCCACCGGCCCGCCTGCGCGAGCTGCTGGCACAGGAGCCGCACGGCGGCCGGCGCACGCTGGACGCCGCCTTCGGCGGCCAGCTGGCGGCCATCCGCGCCGAGGGCCTGAGCCGCGTCGTCGACGGGACGGTGCCCGGCGTCAGCGCATTGGCGGCGCCGGTGTTCGACCTGCACGGCGAGCTGGTGCTCAGCCTGGCGGCGATCGGGCCGAACGCCACCTTCGATGTGCAGGCCACCGGCCCGGTCGCGGTCGCGCTGAAGGGCTGCGCCGCGCAGCTGTCGCGCCAGCTCGGCGGCGCCGGCAATCCGCCTGCACCGGTATAGTCGGCGTTCAACCAATGAATCGGGAGCGAGGAATGGGAGTTCTACGCCAACGGCAAGCCGGCGCACGCGTGCGCGCCACCTGGGCCAGCCTGCTCGTCGCGGCAGCCACCCTCACCGCCTGCGGCGGTGGTTCGGACGGCGACTCCAGCAACCGCCTCGCGTCGTCGTCGCAGTACGCGCAACAATGCGCCCCGACCAATCCGTATGCGTCGACCCACACCGGCAGCCTCGACGTCGAGAAGCAGTGGGTGCGCGCCTACCTGAACGATGCCTACCTCTGGTACGACGAAGTCCCGGCCATCACCCCCGGGCTGGCGCAGTACAGCAGCACGTCCGACGTCTACGGCTCGCTCGACAACTATTTCCAGGCCCTGAAGACGACCAAGCTCACCGCGAGCGGCGCGCGCAAGGACAAGTTCAGCTTCATCCTGCCGACCTCCACCTCCGACGCGATATTCGACTCCGGCGTCGAGGCCGGCAACGGCATCAACTGGCGCATGCTGTCGCCGACGAAGCCGCGCGGCCTGCGCGTGGCCTACGTGACGCCGGGCACCGAGGCCGCCACCAAGGGCGTGCTGCGCGGCGACACGCTGGTGACCGTCGACGGCGTGTCGGCCGACGACGACACCTCGGCCGGCGTCGACGTGCTCAATGCCGGCCTGTTCCCGAGCGACGCCGGTGGCACGCACACCWTCGTCTTCACCCGCGCGGGCGTCGGCCAGGTCAGCGTCTCGCTGACGACCGTGGCCGTCACCACCAAGCCGGTGCTGAACTACAGCGTGGTCCCCACGGCCACCGGCAACGTCGGCACCATCGTCTTCAACTCGCACGTCGCGCCGGCCGAGGCGCAGCTGATCGAAGCCGTCTCGTCGCTGAAGGCCCAGGGCGTGACCGACCTGGTGCTCGACCTGCGCTACAACGGCGGCGGCTACCTGTACATCGCGAGCGAGCTGGCCTACATGATCGCCGGCCCGGCGCGCACCGCCGGCAAGACGTTCGAGAAGCTCAACTACAACGCGAAGCGCACGTCCGACAACGCACAGGCGCCGTTCGGATTCCAGGCCACCAGCACCGCCAACGCGGCGCTGCCGACGCTCGACCTGTCGCGCGTCTACGTGCTCACCACCTCCGAGACCTGCTCGGCCAGCGAGGCGGTGATCAACGGCCTGCGCGGCGTCGATCTCGACGTGCGGCAGATCGGCGGCGGCACCTGCGGCAAGCCCTACGGCTTCGCGGCCCAGGACAACTGCGGCATCTCGTACTTCCCGATCGAGTTCCAGGGCGTCAACGCGAAGGGCTTCGGCGACTATGCCGACGGCTTCGTGCCGAACGGCAGCGGCGCCACCGGCATTGCCGGCTGCGCGGCGTCGGACGACCTGTCGCAGCCGCTCGGCAGCCCGGACGAAGGCCTGCTGAAGGCCGCGCTCGCCTACCGGGCGACCRGCGCCTGCCCGGCCCTCTCGGCGGCGCAGGAATCGGCGCAGTCGCTGGGCGTGCTCGGCAACCGCGGGGCCGCGGTGCGCGGCCGGCCGCTGCTGAGCAACCGCTTCCTCAAGTCGTCGCGCTAGGCCCCAAGGAAGCCCTCGACGAGCGCCGCGAACTGCTGCGGCTGCTCGGCCACGCTCAGGTGCGAGGCCTCGGCCAGCACCTCGAGCCGCGCGCCGGGAATGCGCTCGGCGATGGCCTGCGACATCGCGACCGGCGCCCCCACGTCCAGCGCGCCGGCGATCACGAGCGTCGGGCACCGCACCTGCGGCAGGCGCTCGAGCCAGTCGACCTCGCGCACCGCGTGGCAGGCCGCCGCATAGCCGGTGGCCGACGTGCGCAGCAGCGCCGCGCGGAACGCCGCCAGCGCGTCGGGCCGGCCGCTGCGGAAGCCGGCGTGGAAGTAGCGCTCCATCACCATGCCGGCGATCGCCTCCAGCCCGCCCTGCTCGACGGCCGCGATGCGCTGCGCCCAGGCCGCCTGCGCCGCCTCGGGGTAGTGCGCGGTGGTGTTGGCGAGCACCAGCGAGCGCACCAGCTCCGGATGGCGGATCGCGAGGCCCTGCCCCACCATGCCGCCGAGCGAGAGCCCGACCCAGGCCACCGGGCCGGCACCCCATTCGCGGATCACGCGGGCCGCATCGTCGACCAGCTCGTCCATGCGGTACGGGCCCGCCGGCACGGCCGAGCCACCGTGGCCGCGGTGGTCGTAGCGCAGCACCTCGTGGCGCGGCGCGAGCTCGGCGGCCAGTGCGTCCCACATGCCGAGCTCCAGGCCCAGCGCATGGCTCAGCACCACCGGCGTGCCCTCGCCCTGCAGCGCGACCTTCAGCTGCGGCCGGCTGAAGGTGTGATGGCTCGACGTGCGCACGCCGGCCGACAGCGGCGCGGGGGGCGGCAGCAGCCCTTCGTCGCGCAGGATCTGCGTGGTCAGCTTGAAGGCCGTGTTGGCGGCCGGCACGCCGCAGTAGATCGCGCCCTGCATCAGCGTCTCGCGGATCTTCTCGACCGGCACGCCCCCGCGCACCGCGGCCCGGCAATGCAGCTCGAACTCCTCCCAGCGCGCGAGGCCCATCGTCATCCCCAGCACCAGCAGGCGGCGGGTCGTCGTGTCCAGGCCCGGGCGGCCCCAGATGTCGTGCCACGCATAGCGCGTGATCAGCGACTGGAACTCGGCATTGAACGCGGAGGTGTTGTCCAGCGACTGGTCGACCCACGCATCGCCCAGCACCGCGCGGCGATTCTTCACGCCGCGGTCGAAATCGTCCTGTTGCTCCGGCATCGCGTTCTCTTTCAAATCAGTGTGGCAGCCAGGCCGACCACGGCGCCTCGGCCGCCAGCGCATCGGCGCGCAGCTGCCAGCTCGCCAGCTGCGGGTCGGCGACGCGGCTCGCATGCGCCGCGGCACGCTCGACTGAGAACAGCGCGTCGACCTGGTCGGCTCCGAGCTGCGCGCGCAGCGATTCGTCCTGCGACAGCGCCTGCAGCAGCACCTCGCGCAGCGGACGCCGTGCGGCCACCGCCTCGTGCGACCAGGCCTCGAGCAGCGCATGCGCACGCGCCTTGCCGAGCTGCTGTGCCAGCTGCATCGCCACCGCCTCGGCGAACACCAACCCATGCTGCGCGTCGATGTTGTGCCGCATCCGCGCGGCATCGACCTGCAGGTCCGGCGCCGCATCGGCGAGCGCCTTCAGTGCGCCGTGCACGCCGAGGTAAAGCCCCGCAGTCTCCGCCAGCTCGGCCTGCCAGTTGCCGAGGCCGCGTTCATGCTCCTGCACCATCGCGGCCAGCAGCGCGGCCACGCGGTGCGGCGTGCGCAGCGCGGCGGCCAGCGCCGTCATCGCGGCCACCGGGTTGCGCTTGTGCGGCATCGTCGACGAGCCGCCGCGGCCGGCGCCCGACGGCTCAGCCAGCTCGCCGAGCTCGCCCTGCGCCATCAGCGAGATGTCTTTCGCGATCTTGCCGAGCGCACCGGCCAGCACGCCCAGCTCGCCGGCCAGCGAGGCCAGCTCGTCGCGCTGCGTGTGCCACGGACCGGGCGGCAGCCGCAGGCCGAGCGCTTCGGCCACCCGGTGCGCGACGGCCGGGCCGCGCTCGCCCATCACCGAGAGCGTGCCCACCGCGCCGCCCAGCTGCAGCTGCAGCGCCTGCAGCCCGGCCGCGCGCACCCGCTGCCGGCAGCGCAGCAGCGGCGCGATCCACGCCACCAGCTTGAAATCGAAGCTGACCACCTGCGCCGGCTGCATCAGCGTGCGCGCCAGCACCGGCACGCCGCGGTGCTGCCGTGCCAGCGCGAGCAGCGCGGCAGCGAGCGCGCCCAGGTCGCGGTCGACCAGCGCGAGTGCGCGGCGGGTGGTGAGCGCGAGGCCGGTGTCGATCACGTCCTGGCTGGTGCTGCCCCAGTGCACGTAGCCGGCCGCATCGGCATCGAACAGGCCGACCGCCTGCGTCAGCGCCTTGACCAGCGGAATGGCCAGGCTGCCGGCCCGGCCGCTCGCGTCGATGAGGGCGCCCAGGTCGTACAGCTCGGCCTTGCAGACACCGGCGATCGCCTGGGCGGCGGCGGCCGGCACCAGGCCTTCGGCGGCCTGCGCGCGCGCGAGCGCCGCCTCGAAATCGAGCATCGCCTGCAGCACCGAGGCCGGCGAGAACACCGCCGACATCTCGGGCGTCGACAGGAAGCCTTCGAAAACCGATTGCCCCGTCGACATCACCGCGCTCCGGTCAGGCGGYGGCCGCCTGCGCCTTTTGGGCCTTCCGCTGCATCTTGCGATCGCTCAGCCGCTGCAGGCAGGTCAGCGAGGCCAGGTGGGCGTAGATCAGCGGCAGCATGCCGTTGCGGTACAGCTCGAGCACCTGGGCATCGGGCAACGCGCGCAGCTTGTCTTCATCGACCACGAGGAAGCCGTCGACCGAGAAGGTCTCGCCGTCGTCCAGCGTGCCTTCGGCGCGCATGCTCTTCAGCAGGTCGAGCTCGCGCAGGCGTTCGCAGAACAGCGGGGTGCGCTGCGCTTCCTGGTCGTACAGCTCGAGCAGCTTCATCACGTTGTTCAGGGTCTCGGTCGGCTCGCCGGCGGCGGTGAGCAGCGGCGTGCCCTGCGGCCCGTCGACGAGGCCCGGGTAGCCTTCATCGATGACCACCGAGAGTTCGTCGCCGGTGCCGTCGGCACGCGGGAAGCGCGTGAGCCCGAGCGGGTAGCAGCGCAGCGCGGCCGGGATGTAGCGGCCGACCCACTGCGTGCCCTCGACGAACAGGTTCTCGCCCACCGTCAACCCGAGCAGCACGGCCGGGTTGAGCTGCGGGCTGCCGTCTGCGGTGGTGCCGCTGTTGACGAACAGGATCGGGTAGTCCTTGCCGGCCTCGACGAACTCGCCGAAGGTGCAGAACAGCGCGTTCATGCCGGCGGCTCCCGACACGTCCAGCGGCAGCACGTGCTTGCCGGCATGGCGCGTGCGGTCGAGCAGCGCGGGCTTCTTGTAGAGGGCAGTGATCATTGAACTTCAGCTCCAGGGGGCAAGGCGGTGGCCATCACCTTGTCGACACGCTTGCCGTCCAGGTCGACCACCTCGAAACGCCAGCCTTCCCAGTCCACCGTGTCGGCGGTCTTGGGCAGCCGGCCCAACAACAACATGATCATGCCGGCCAGCGTGTTGTAGCGGCCGCGGTCTTCCTCGGGCAACTCCTTCAGCGACAGCCGGTCCTTCAGCTCGGGCACCGGGATCAGGCCGTCGAACAGCCAGCTCTGGTCGTTGCGCTGCACCGCCCAGGCTTCGCCGTCGGCCGGGGTCGTGAACTCGCCGGTGATCGCCTCCAGCACGTCGCGCACGGTGATGACGCCCTGCACCTCGCCGTACTCGTCGACCACGAAGACAAGCTGGGCCGACGACGCGCGGAACTGCTCGAGCAGCTCCATGCCCGACAGCGTCTCCGGCACGAACACCGGCGCCTGCAGGCCCTCGGTCAGCGCGAGCGGGCGGCCCTGCAGCATCTGCTGCAGCAGCGTCTGCGCCGAGATCACGCCGACCACGTCGCTCAGGCTGCCGCGGCACACCGGGTAGCGCGAGTGCTCCTGGTCGCCCATCACCTTCAGCACGTCGTCGAGGCCGGCCGACGCGTCGAGCCAGGTGATTTCGGTGCGGGGGATCATCATCGAGCCGACCTGCCGGTCGTCGAGGCGGAACACGTTGCGCACCATCTGGTGCTCCTGCGCCTCGATCACGCCGGCGTCCAGGCCTTCCTCGAGGCTGGCGGCGATCTCCTCTTCGGTCACCGAACGGTTCGGCCCGCCGCGGATGCCCAGCAGGCGCAGCGTGCCCTCGGTGCAGAACGACAGCAGCTTGACGAACGGGCGCGCCGCCATCGACAGCCATTCCATCGGCTGCGCGAC
>NZ_JBFUCB010000053.1:0-18139 GCF_056405435.1 Rhizobacter sp. P1_G5
CGCCGGCCCCCGCGCCGGCCCCCGCTCCGGCGCCTGCACCGGCTCCAGCCCCGGCACCCGCCCCCACCGCCCCGGCCACCGCCACTCAGCGCGACGCCGTCCGCCTCGCCGACCAGGCCAGCTTCGGCCCGAGCGAGGCCCTCGTCACCGACATCAAGTCCAAGGGCGCCGCCGCCTGGATCACCGCGCAGATGGCGCTCAACAGCTCGCGCTACACCAGCGGCAAGACCGGCGAGATCCACCAGAACACCAGCGCCACCGACTTCTGCGAGCTGCCGGCCCACGTCAACGAGCCCGACTGCTGGCGCGACTGGTTCTCGACCGAGCCGCTGCTGTGGGATTTCTACCGCAACGCGGTGAAGCAGCCCGACCAGCTGCGCCAGCGCGTCGCGTTCGCGCTGCAGCAGGTCGTCGTCGTCAACAGCCTCGAGGTCAGCGGCAACTACGGCTTCCGCGTCTACTACAACAACCTGCTCGACAACGCGTTCGGCAACTACCGCGACGTGCTCAAGAAGGTGACGCTGTCGCCGGTGATGGGCGACTTCCTGAACAACGCGAACAACGACAAGGCCGCGCCGAACGAGAACTACGCGCGCGAGCTGCTGCAGCTGTTCTCGATCGGCACCTGCGAGCTGAACACCGACGGTTCGCTGAAGACCGGCAAGTGCGTGCCGACCTACAGCAACGACACCGTGCGCGCCTATGCCTTCGCGCTGACCGGCTGGACCTACCCGGCCGGCGGCGCCACCTCGTACGGCTGCTACCCGACCGGCATGAACTGCCGCTACTACGGCGGCGACATGATCGCGGTCGACAAGTTCCACGACACCACCGCGCGCGACCTGCTGGGCGGCGCCCAGCTCGCGGCCGGCACCAAGGCCCCGGCCGCGCTCGAGACCGTGCTCGACAGCCTGATGGCACATCCCAACACCGCGCCCTTCATCGGCAAGCAGCTGATCCAGCAGCTTGTCACCAGCAACCCGACGCCGCAGTACGTGGCCCGCGTGTCGGCCGCGTTCAGCAGCGGCAAGTACACGTACTTCGACAAGAGCTGGGGCAGCGGCAGGAACGGCGACCTGGCCGCCACCGTCGCGGCCGTGCTGCTCGACAGCGAGGCGCGTGCCGAGACCGCCACGCGCAACAGCGGCAAGCTGCGCGAGCCCACGCTGATGTTCACCGGCACGCTGCGCGCGCTGAACGGCAACACCGACGGCGACTCGCTGAGCTGGTGGTGGGGCGACAGCCTGCGCCAGCACGTGTTCCGCCCGCCCTCGGTCTTCAACTACTACCCGCCCGACTACCCGGTGCCCGGCACCACGCTGGTCGGCCCGGCCTTCGGCATCCRCAACGCCAACTCGGCGCTGGAGCGGCTCAACTTCCTGACCTACCTGTTCGACTGGGGCGGCACCAAGCCGGCCGACAGCGGTGCACCGAACCCGGTGGGCACGCTGGTGGACCTCTCGGCCTTCACCGCCGACGCGACCGATGCCGCCAAGCTGGTCGACCGGCTGTCGATGCTGGCGATCGGCCAGGCGCTGCCGGCCGGGCCGCGCACCGACGTGATCGCCGCGGTGTCGGTCTCGGGCTCCAGCACCGACGCGCAGAAGCTCAACCGCGTGAAGATGGCCGCCTACCTCGTGTTCGGCTCGCCCAATTACCAAGTGCAGCGCTGAGGAGCCCGACATGACACACCCCACCCACGCTCCCGCTTCGATGGACCGCCGCCGCTGGCTGCTCGGCTCCGGCGCCACGCTGGCCGGCGCGCTCGGCACCGGCACGCTGTCCAACCTGCTGCTCGGCGCCCGCCCGGCGTACGCGGCCGACTACAAGGCGCTGGTCTGCCTCTTCATGTACGGCGGCAACGACGGCTTCAACACCATCGTGCCGACCGACACCCGCTACGACCAGTACGCGGCCGTGCGCAAGGGCCTCGCGATCCCGAAGGCCAACCTCGTGAACCTGGCCGGCATCAACTACGGGCTGCACCCGTCGCTCGCGGCGCTGTCCACCGCCTGGGCCGACGGCAAGCTCGCGCCGGTGCTGAACCTCGGCACGCTGAACTCGCCGCTCACGAAGGACCAGTACCGTGCCGCCGCTGCCAGCTCCGACCTGCTGCCCGACAACCTGTTCTCGCACTCCGACCAGCAGATCCTGTGGGAGACCGGCACCTCCGACTCGCTGACCCGCACCGGCTGGGGCGGCCGGGCGTCCGAGGCGCTGGGCACCGCGAACCCGGTGATCTCGGTCGCCGGCTCGACGCGCTTCGGCCTGTCGTCGGCCCAGACCCCGCTGGTGCTGCCCGACCCGGGCGCCACGTTCGGCGCCTACAACCTGCAGCCGAAGGACCTGACCAACAACGCGTCGAACACGGCGCGCAAGAAGGCGATCGATGCGCTGTACGCGCAGGCGCAGGATGCCGCGCTCGCCGATGCCTATGCGGCGGCGCAGCGCAACGCCTTCGCCGTGTCGGACCGGCTCGCCGCGACCGTGGCGGTGACGCCCGGCGGCACCGGCGCGCTGGCGGCGATCGACAGCGCGTTCGCGCCGCTGATCTCCGGCAGCACGCTGAAGACGGGGCTGGCCAAGCAGCTCTACCAGGTGGCCAAGCTGATCGCCGCCAACGGCACGGTGCAGGGCAACCGGCAGATCTTCTTCGCGTCGATCGACAGCTTCGACACGCATGCCAACCAGGTCACCGGCGGGCCGACCACCGGCGCCCACGCCGACCTGCTGAAGGAAGTCGGCGACGCGCTGGGCGCGTTCTACGCCGCGATGAAGAACCTCGGCATGGCGGATGCCGTGACGGCCTTCACGCAAAGCGACTTCGGCCGCACCTTCACGCCGAACAACAGCAACGGCACCGACCACGCCTGGGGCAGCAACCACCTGGTGGTGGGCGGCGCGGTGAAGGGCGGCACCAGCTACGGCAGCTTCCCGACGCTGACGCTGGGCGGGCCGGACGACGTCGGCAAGGACAGCTGGGAGCTGCAGGGCCGCTGGATCCCGACCACCTCGGTCGACCAGTACGCGGCCACGATGCTCGGCTGGTTCGGCGCCACCGACACGCAGCTCGCGACCGTGCTGCCGAACCTGAAGAACTTCGCGACGAAGAAGCTCGGCTTCCTGTAGCCGCTCTGTCGCGGATGGCTGCAGCCTGTCCGGCCGATCGGCCGGACCGTCGCCCGGCTGTCGCGCCGCCCCCGTGCCGCCGCTTACAGTGGCTGCATGGTCTCGACTCCCACCCCGCCCGCCGCCCCCGGCTTCACCGGCTCGATGCTGCCGGCCGCCCGCCGCGCCTTCAGCGCCTACGCCCGCTGGCTGGACAGCATCAGCTGGAAGCGCTTCATCCTGCTGTCGGTGCTGGCGCTGATCGCCGCCGGCATCCTGTCCGACCTGCCGCCGTTCAACCTGCGCTGGACCGACGACCGCGTCGTCGTGAAGGGCCCGAAGAAGCGCAAGGCGCCGGCGGTCACGGCACCCGCCGCACCGGCCACGCCCGCCAGCGCCGCGTCGGCCGAGCCGGCCAAGCGCGCCAACGTGACCATCGCCGGCAAGCCGTTCGAGGTCACGATCGACGACAAGGGCGTGCGCATCGGGCCGCTGGAGATCGATGACAAGGGCGTGCGTGCCGGCGGCGTGACGATCGACGATCGCGGCGTGCGCATCGGCCCGGCGGCGCCGGCCGCGTCGGCCGCCGCATCGGCCGCTGCCGGCATCACGATCTCGGTGCCGGCCATCGAGGTCAAGCTGCCGAAGAACGCCGACACCGAGGAGGTGCGTGCCGCGGTCGAGGAGGCCAAGGCCGACATCCAGCGGGCGATCGCCGATGCGCAGGAGGCCGCGGCCGACGCCCAGCGCGAGGCCGCCGACCGCGTGCTCGAGAAGATGGCGGCCGACGACGAGATGGACACCGTCACGATCAAGGGCTTCCGCCCCGGCGACCACCTGCCCGGCTTCACCTTCCTGCTGATCTTCATCTCGATGGTGATCAAGATCATGGCCGCCGGCCGCTTCAAGGCCGAGGCGCAGGCAGTGGTCGCCACCGAGATGGCCGAGTCCGAGGCGCTGAAGCGCCAGGTGATCGAGGCCCGCATGGCCGCGATGCAGGCGCAGGTCGAGCCGCACTTCCTGTTCAACACGCTGGCGAGCATCGACCACCTGATCGAGACCGACCCGCCGCGCGCCAGCAAGATGCAGAAGAACCTGATCGCGCTGCTGCGCGCCAGCATGCCGACGATGCGCGAGGCCAATGCGCAGGCCACGCGCGACCTGGGCCGCGAGCTCGCGGTGATCCGGCCCTACCTGGAGATCCTGAAGGTGCGGATGGAAGAGCGCCTGCAGACCGAGGTGCGCGTGAGCGACGGCCTGCTGTCGGCCGAGTTCCCGCCGATGATGCTGCAGAGCCTGGTCGAGAACGCGATCAAGCACGGGCTGGAACCGAAGGCCGAGGGCGGCGCGCTGACGGTGGCCGCCGAGATCGTGCACGGCAAGCTCGCGGTGTCGGTGGCCGACACCGGCCTCGGCTTCGGCAAGGCCGCGACCGCCGGCACCGGCATCGGCCTCGCGAACATCCGCGAACGCCTGCAGCTGCTGTACGGCAGCGCGGCCAGCCTGACCGTGTCCGAGAACCCCGGTGGCGGCACGCGGGTGACGATCACCGTGCCCTACCGCGCCAAGACCTCCGAAGGAGCCCCTGCATGAAACGCATCCTCAAGCTCTTCCTGTGCCTCGGCCTCAGCGCCCTCGTGATGGCCGGCCTCGCCGCGGCAGCGCTGATCCACAGCCTGCCGGCCGACGGCATCCACGTGAGCATCGACGGCGAGTCGTGGATGCTGCCGTCGCTGCAGGCCGGCCAGTGGCTGGTGATCACCGCCTGCCTGCTGGTGGCCGCGCTGGTGGTGGCGATCGTCGTGCCGTTCACGCTGATGGTGGGCCTGGGCGTGCCGCTGCTGTTCGCCGCGCTGGCCGTCGGCATCGCCGTCGCGGTGGCGCTGATCGCCGCCGGGCTGCTGCTGTCGCCGGTGCTGCTGGTGGCCGGGCTGCTGTGGCTGGTGTGGCGCGTGCTGGAGCGCAAGCCGAAGGCCCCGCAAGCCTCGGCTGAGGCTACGATCCAG
The DNA here is from genome assembly GCF_056405435.1 of Rhizobacter sp. P1_G5. NCBI lineage: Bacteria > Pseudomonadati > Pseudomonadota > Betaproteobacteria > Burkholderiales > Sphaerotilaceae > Rhizobacter > Rhizobacter sp. P1_G5. Next base: position 5,115 of record NZ_JBFUCB010000053.1, read on the forward strand.
GCATGAACATCCGAGCTGTGATTGCCGACGACGAGCGGCTGATGCGCGAGCAGCTTCGCGCGCGACTCGCCGAGGTGTGGCCCGAACTGGAGATCGTCGCCGAGGCGAAGAACGGGATCGAGGCGGTGGAGCTGACCACGCAGCACCGGCCCGACCTGGTCTTCCTCGACATCCGGATGCCGGGCATGACCGGTGTCGAGGCGGCGCGCCAGATCGGCCAGCTGGCGGCCGGCGACGATGATTGGGACGGCTGCGAGATCGTCTTCATCACCGCCTACGACCAGTATGCGGTCGAGGCCTTCGAGCAGGGCRTCGTCGATTACGTGCTGAAGCCGGCCGAGCGCGAGCGGCTCGCGCTGACGGTGGAGCGCATCCGCAAGCGGCTTGCGCAGCGCGCGGCGTCGAACGAGGCGCCGCCGGTGGCCGGCCCCGACATGCAGCAGCTGCTGCAGAAGCTCGCGCAGCAGCTGAACCCGGGCAGCGCGCCGCAGCGGCTGCGCTGGATCCAGGCGACGGTCGGGCAGAGCATCCAGATGATCCCGGTCGACGACGTGCTGTTCTTCATCTCCGACGAGAAGTACACGCGGGTGCAGACGGCGACGATCGAGGCGCTGATCCGCAAGCCGATCAAGGAGCTGCTGGACGAGCTGGACCCGAACCAGTTCTGGCAGATCCACCGCTCGACGCTCGTCAACACGCAGGCGATCTCGGGCGTGACGCGCGACCTGCGCGGGCGTCAGCTGGTGAGCGTCAAGGGGCACAACGAGAAGCTGGAGGTGTCGCGCAGCTTCACCGGCCTGTTCAAGGGGATGTAGCTGCCTTCAGCTGAGCAGCCTGACCAATGCATCCGGATGGATGCCCAGGCCGCCCAGCCCCGCGACGCCCATCAGCACGCCGAAGCCCATCGGCACCCAGGTGAGCCAGTACAGCCACCACAGCTGCGTCAGCGCGGTCACCGCCAGCAGCGCGATCGCGATGGCGAGCGCCGCGTCCGACAGGTCGAACTGGTCATCGCGGAAGTTCAGCGCGTCGTAGGTCTTCTGGTCCTGCTCGGCCTGGGCCTTGACCTCGAGCTTCTTCTTCGCCTGGTCGGCCGCGATCGYGGCGTAGCGGGCGATCTCGGTGTCGTAGGCCGCGGCCTGCGCGCCGCTGCGCTCGGCGCGTGCGAGCCGCAGCTGGGTCAGCGTCGCATCGGCCACCTCCTGCCGCACGTTGCGGGCCTGGTAGTAGGACCAATGGTCCAGCTTGTCGGCCTGCGCCTGCTGCATGGCCTGCACGATGTTGTCGTCCTTGACCTTGCAGATGCCCATGAAGGTCGCGAGGATCGCGACGCTCACCGCCACCACCGCATTCAGCCGCGCATTGCGCTTCGCCACGGAGGAGGCCTCCTGCAGCGACTCCACGGACTGCATCGGGTCCACGTCCATCAGGTCGTCTCCATCGGTTCGCCGCGGCGCATCGAGGCCGCCATCAGGAACTGCGCCGCCCAGTAGGTCGCGAGGATCAGCAGCGCTGCCAGCGGCAGCGGCGGCCCGAAGCGGTCGGTGGCCAGCAAGGCGTCGGAGACGACGAACAGCGCGGCGCCCACGGCCGCGTGCCGCGCGTGGTGCGCCGCGGCTGCGCCATCGGCATGCGCCGCCCGCCAGGCCGTGGCGGCCTGGGCGGCCATCGCCGCGAGGCAGGCCACATACGCGAGCACCGGCACGCGCAAGGGCTGCGGCACGCCGTGCCACAGCAACGCGAGGATCGCGCCGGCCACCAGCGCATACGCGGCGAACGCCACCGGCCAGGCGCCGAAGCGCACGCCGCGCGTGAACGCGGCGATGTACGCCAGGTGCGCCAGCAGGAAGGCCACCAGCCCCGGCAGGAAGCCCTGCACCGGCCACAGCAGCGCCACATCGCCGGCCAGCGACAGCAGCAGCCCCACCCGCACCCAGCGCCGCCGCGCCGGCGCATCGGCCCCGCGCGGCCATGCGAACGCGATGATCAGCAGCGTGGTCAGCGGCTTGAACACGAACAGCCAGTGCGCCGCGATCCAGCCGTCGCCCGACGCGATGGCCAGCGCCGCGCTCGCGACGATGGCCCCTGTCCACACCATCCAGGTGATCGGCTTCATTCCGCCCCCGCCGCCGGTGCTGCCGCCTTGGCCAGTTCGGCCCGCGCCTGCGCCGCGGCGCGCAGCGCCTTCAGCTTCTCGCGCGGGTCTTCCTTCGGGCCGGCCTCGTGCAGCTTCATCTCGCCGATGAAGCGGCTCGGGATGCCCTGCACGAAATCGCGCCCGCGCTTGCGCCGGCGCAGCGTGCTCACCGCGAGCGTCGTGCGGGCCCGCGTGATGCCGACGTACATCAGCCGGCGCTCCTCCTCGAGCCGCTGCGGCGTCATCTCCTCGTCGTCGCTGCGGAACGGCAGCAGCCCTTCGTTGACGCCGGCCAGCACCACGTGCGGCCACTCGAGGCCCTTCGACGCGTGCAGCGTCGACAGCGTGATCACGTCCTGCTCCTCGCCGCGCTCGGCCAGGCTCATGATCACCGAGATGGTCTGCGCGACGTCGAGCACGCTGGTGCGCTCGGTCTCGATGCTCATGCCGCCGTCGTTCTCGATCTCGCCGCCGCAGCGCTTGGCGATCCAGTCGATGAAGTCGATCACGTTCGACCAGCGCGATGCGGCCAGCTTCTCGCTGTCTTCGCCGTCGTACAGGTGCTTCTCGTAGTCGATGTCCTTCAGCCAGCCCATCAGCAGCGCCTTCGCGTCCTCGGCGCCGGTGGTGTGGCGCGCGCGGTACTCGAAATCGCTGACGTAGCGGCCGAACTCGTGCAGCGAGCCGATCGCGCGTGCGTTGATCGCGGTGCCCAGGCTCTCGGCGAACAGCGCCTCGTACAGGCTGGTCTTCCACTTGCCGGCGAACTCGCCGAGGCTGCCGAGCGTCTGGTGGCCGATGCCGCGCTTGGGYGTGGTSACCGCGCGCAGRAASGCCGGGTCGTCGTCGTTGTTGACCAGCAGCCGCAGCCAGGCGCACAGGTCGCGGATCTCGGCGCGGTCGAAGAAGCTCTGGCCGCCCGACACCTTGTACGGCAGCTCGGCCTTGCGCAGGGCTTTCTCGATCACCCGCGCCTGGTGGTTGGCGCGGTACAGGATCGCGAAATCCTTGAACTGCACGCCGTCGGCCGCGCCGTTCGCGCGGATCGCCTGGATGCGCGCCACTGCGCGCTCGGCCTCGTGCTCCTCGTTGTCGCACTCGACCAGCTGCACCGGCTCGCCGTCGCCGAACGCGCTCCACAGCTTCTTCTCGAACAGCTTCGGGTTGTTGCCGATCACGTTGTTGGCGGCGCGCAGGATGTAGCCGGTGGAGCGGTAGTTCTGCTCCAGCGGGATCACCTTCAGGTCGGCGTACTCCTGCGGCAGGCGGCGCAGGTTCTCGATGGTCGCGCCGCGCCAGCCGTAGATGCTCTGGTCGTCGTCGCCCACCGCGGTGAACATGCCGCGCTCGCCGACGATGCTCTTCAGCAGCTCGTACTGGATCGCGTTGGTGTCCTGGTACTCGTCGACGAGCACGTAGCGCAGCGTGTTCTGCCAGGTGGCGCGCGCCTCGGCATCGCGCTTCAGCAGCCGGTACGGCAGGCCGATCAGGTCGTCGAAGTCGACCGCCTGGTAGGCCGCGAGCCGTTCTTCATAGCGCTTCATCACCTTCTGCGCGACCACGTCGTCGTCGGTCTCGGGCTTCACGTCGTCGCTGCCCAGGCCCTCGTTCTTCCACAGGCTGATGGTCCACTGCCAGCGGCGCGCCATCGCGATGTCGGTGGTGCCGCCGGCGTCTTTCAGGATGCCGAGCACGTCGTCGCTGTCGAGGATGCTGAACTTCTCCTTCAGGCCCAGCCGCTCGCCCTCGGCACGCAGGATGCGCACGCCCAGCGAGTGGAAGGTGCTGACCACCAGGTGCTTGGCGGCGCGCGCGCCGATCAGCGACTTGGCGCGCTCGCGCATCTCCTGCGCGGCCTTGTTGGTGAAGGTGATCGCGGCGATCTGCCCCGGCGCATAGCCGGCCTGCAGCAGCCGCGCGATCTTGTGCGTGATCACCCGCGTCTTGCCCGAGCCGGCGCCGGCCAGCACCAGGCAGGGGCCGGACAGGTGCTGCACCGCCTCCATCTGGGCGTTGTTCAGCGTGGAGACGGAATCGGGGGAGGAGGACACGGGGGAACGGCTCGGAAGCAAACTCGCATCGATCATAGGCGAGCGTCCGTCGCGGCGAGTCCGCGTGACTGTGATAGAACAATCGCGATCCCCTCCGAGCTTTCTTGCCGCCCCTTCCATGAGCCCCACTTCCTTCGACCGCCGCCGCCTGTTGCAATGGGCCGCGGCCACGGCATTCGGTACAGGTGCCCCGTTGTTCGTTCGGGCGGCACGTGCCGCCGACATCGACCGCTTCCCGCTCGGCATCGCCTCCGGTTCGCCGCGTGCCGACAGCGTCGTGCTGTGGACRCGCCTGATCGGTGCCGACCTGCCGGCGCGCGTGCCGGTGCAGTGGGAGCTGGCGCGCGACGAGGCCTTCACCCAGGTCGTCGCGCGCGGCACCGAGACCGCCGAGGCCGCCTGGGGCCACAGCGTGCATGCGCAGCCGCGCGAGCTCGCGCCGTCGCGCAGCTACTTCTACCGCTTCACCGCGCTCGGCGCGCGCAGCGCGACCGGCCGCACCCGCACCGCGCCGCCGGCCGGCGCGAGCGAATCGCTGGCCTTCGCGATCGCGTCGTGCCAGCGCTGGGACCATGGCCACTTCGCGGCGTGGCGCCACCTTGCCGACGAATCGCCCGACCTGGTCGTCTTCCTCGGCGACTACATCTACGAGTACGGCCCGGTCGCCGGCCGCGTGCGCGTGCACGAGGGCAGCGGCGACGCGACGACGCTCGCGCAGTACCGGGCCCGCTATGCGCAGTACAAGGGCGATGCCGACCTGCAGCGCATCCATGCCGTGGCGCCGTGGATCGTCACCTGGGACGACCACGAGGTCGCGAACGACTACGCGAACGACCAGGGCCAGGACCTGGCGCCGAACTTCCTCGAACGCCGCGCCGCAGCCTACCAGGCCTGGTGGGAGCACATGCCGCTGCCGCTGTCGGCGCGGCCGGTGCGCGCGAATGCGCAGGTGTTCGACCGCTACGACTGGGGCGCTCTGGCGCGCTTCCATGTGCTCGACGACCGCCAGTACCGCGACCACCAGGCCTGCCCGAAGCCGGGCCGCGGCGGCTCGAGCACCATCGACCTGGCCGCCTGCCCCGAGCTGATGAAGCCCGGACGCACGCTGCTCGGCGCGGCGCAGGAGCGCTGGCTGGGCGAGGGCCTGGCACAGACCGACGCACGCTGGAACCTGCTCGCGCAGCAGACGCTGATGGCGCCGTTCACCTGGACGAAGGAAGGCCGCTTCTGGACCGACGGCTGGGCCGGCTACCCGGTCGCGCGCGAGCGGCTGCTCGACACGCTGGCCGAGCGGCGCGCCGCCAACCCGGTGGTGCTGAGCGGCGATGTGCACTGCAACTACGTCGCCGACCTGAAGCGCCGCCCCGGCGATGCGGCACCGCTCGCCACCGAGTTCTGCGGCACCTCGATCACGAGCCACGGCATGGCGCAGGACCGGCTCGATGCGGCGCTGCCGCTGAACCCGCACATCCGCTATGCGCGCAGCGAGGAGCGCGGCTACATGAGCTTCCGGCTGGATCCGCAGCGCCTGGAGGCCGCGTTGCGCGTGGTCAGCGATGCAAACGATCCCAACGCGAGCATCCGTACTGCGGCGCGCTATGGCGTCGAGGCCGGGCGGGCGGGCGCGCAGGTCGGATGACGAAGAAGGGCCAATCCACCCCTTCAAATGGGTTATTGGCGTTGCGCGCGCAGATGGCGAATACTCGCGGCACACCATGAGACAGTTCATCCGCCACCCTGTCGATCTGCCGGTCGAGATCGGTACCGGCAACCTGCACGGCCCGGCGGCTGCGGCGCATGCGCATGACATCAGCGCGGGCGGCCTGGCGGTGCATGTCGACCGCGCGGTGGCGCCGGGCGAGCATGTGCACATCTGCATTCCCTATGTGCAGCCGGCCTTCGAGGCCGATGCCCGCGTGGCCTGGTGCGAGCCGAGCGAGATCGAAGGCTACGAGGTGGGCGTGACCTTCCTCGATGCCGAGGTCGCGTTCCTCGCGCGCATGGTCGAGCAGGTGTGCCACATCGAGGACTACCGGCAGTCGGTCAGCCGCATCGAGGGCCGGCAGCTCAGCGCGGAGGAAGCGGCGACCGAATGGATCGACCGCTATGCGCGCGACTTTCCGGCCATCGCCGCCGGCCGGCCGCACTGAGCCGCCGCGCATCAGCGCGGCGAGCGCAGATCCTGCAGCAAGCTGCCCACCGCATGGACTTCTTCTTCGTGGCCCTGGTGGCGCCACGGTTCGGCCAGCGCATCGGCGTACCACGACTGCATGGCCGGCAAGGCCAGCAGGCGCGCGAGGTACTCGTTCGAACGCGCCGAGAGCGTCGGTGAATAAGTCTGCGCCCGAAAGGCCAGCGGTGCGAAGAACGCATCCACGGCCGTGAACTGCGGGCCCGCCAGGAACGGCCCGCCGAAGCGGGCGAGCCCTTCATCCCACAACGCCGAGAGCCGGTCCCACTCCGCCTGCAGCGCCGGCGGCACCGGCTCGATCCGCACCCGCACGCCACAGTTCATCGAGCACAGGTTGCGCACGGTGAAGAAGCCGGAATGCATCTCGGCGGCCGCGCTGCGCGCCCAGGCCCGCGCGCCGCGCTCCACCGGCCAGGCCCGTGGATGCGCCTCGGCCAGGTACTCGATGATCGCCAGCGAATCCCAGACCACCGTCTCGCCATCGACCAGGCAGGGCACCTTGCCCGAGGGCGAGAAGGCGCCGAAGACCTCCGCCTGCGAGCCCGCGCCGAACGGCACCAGCTGTTCGTCGAACGGGATCTGCAGCGTGCGCATCAGCACCCACGGGCGCAGCGACCACGACGAGTAGTTCTTGTTGGCGATGAAGAGCTTCAGGGGAGGGTGTGCGGCCATGCGGCAGTGTAGGCAAAGTGGCCAGGCGTGCACCGGACGGCCGGCTGTCTTAGCATCGCGCGATGGATGCCCGCTCCGCCCTCCTGTGCGCCGGATTGCTGCTGTCGCTGCCGTGCACCTCGGCGCAGGCGCAGCCGGTCGACGTGCAGGTGGTGCTGCAGGACGGCAAGGTCGTGCTCGACGTCACAGCGAGCGTGGCCGCCGAGCGCGAGCAGGTGTGGGCGGTGCTGACCGACTACGAGCACATGGCGGGCTTCGTCTCGAACCTGAAGTCGAGCGCGGTGATCGGCCATGAGGGTGGCGCGCTGCAGGTCGAGCAAAGCGGCGAGGCGCGCCACGGCCTGCTGCACTTCGCGTTCCACAGCGTGCGCTCGGTCGAGCTGGTCGCGCCGCAGGAGATCCGCTCGCACCTGGTCAGCGGCGATTTCAAGAGCTACGAGGCGACGACCCGCCTCACGGCACCCGACAGCGGGCACACGTTGATCACCTTCCACGGCGAGTACGTGCCGAACCGCTGGGTGCCGCCGGGCATCGGGCCGTCGCTGATCAAGTCGGAGACGGGCAGGCAGTACGACGAGCTGATCGCCGAGATCCGGCGGCGACAGGGCGCTGCGGCGCACGTGGCCTCGCCGGCGTCGTCGCCTGCCTCGCCCTGAAAGAGGTCCGTACACGGGCGATACTTGCCCGCTGTGCAGTCCATCCTCGCCGTCACCATCCCCTTCTTCGCGTTGGTGCTGTGCGGCTACCTCGCCGCCCGCCAGCACGTGCTGCCCGAAGCCGCGATCCCCGGCCTCAACGCCTTCGTGCTGTTCTTCGCGCTGCCGTGCATGCTGTTCCGCTTCGGCGCCAGCATGCCGTTCGCGCAGCTGATCGATCCGGCGCTGATCGGCATCTACGCCGCCTGTGCGCTGCTGGTGGTGGTGCTGACGGTCACGCTGACGATGCGGCGCGGCCTCGACCTGAAGAACGCCGCCTTCGGCGCGCTGGTCGCCGCGTTCCCGAACACCGGCTTCATGGGTGTGCCGCTGCTGGCCGCGCTGCTCGGCGAGCGCGCCGCCGGGCCGGTGATCGGCACCGTGCTGGTCGACCTGCTGCTCACCAGCTCGCTGTGCGTGGCACTCGCGCAATCGCGCCGGCACGACGGCACGCCGCACGACGACCTCGGCGTCTCGCTGCGCCGCTCGCTGCGCGGCGCGCTCGGCAACCCGCTGCCGTGGGCGATCGGGCTCGGCGCGCTGCTGGCCGCCAGCGGCCGTGAACTGCCGGGGCCGCTCGCGCAGATCGTGCGGATGCTGGGCGATGCGGCGACGCCGGTCGCGCTGTTCACGATCGGCGCCGTGCTGTGGCGCGCCGGCCAGCATGCGCACAGCCGCACGCCGCTCGGGCGCTACCTGCCGGTCGCGCTGATCAAGCTGTTCGTGCACCCGCTGCTGGTGTTCGGCCTCGGGCTGGCGGCGCGCCGGGCCGGCCTCGCGGTCAGCGATTTCGGGCTGGCCGTGCTGACGCTGGCGGCCGCGCTGCCGAGCGCGAGCAACGTCTCGCTGCTGGCCGAGCGCTACCGGGCCGACAACGGCCGCATCGCCCGCATCATCATGGCCAGCACCGTGCTGGCCTTCGCCAGCTTCTCGCTGCTGGCGGGCTGGCTGATCCCGCTGGCGGGCGGCGGCTGAGGTCGATTTAAATTCGCTATTGACGTTCTTTGATCAATTGAATTTACGGCGAGAGGCGGCTTTCCGACACTGAGGGCACCGAACCAGGAGCCCTCGCATGAGCCAAACCCCTTCCCGCCTCACCACCGCCTCCGGCATTCCGGTGGTCGACAACCAGAACTCGATCACCGCCGGCCCGCGCGGCCCGGTGCTGCTGCAGGATTTCCACCTGATCGAGAAACTGCAGCACTTCAACCGCGAACGCATCCCCGAGCGCGTCGTGCACGCGAAGGGCTCGGGTGCCTACGGCACCTTCACCGTCACGCACGACATCAGCCGCTACACCCACGCGAAGCTGTTCAGCGCGATCGGCAAGCAGACCGAGACCTTCGTGCGCTTCTCGACCGTCGGCGGCGAGAAGGGCAGTGCCGACACCGAGCGCGACCCGCGCGGCTTCGCGGTGCGCTTCTACACCGAAGACGGCAACTGGGACCTGGTCGGCAACAACACGCCGATGTTCTTCATCAAGGACGCGATCAAGTTCCCCGATTTCGTCCACACGCAGAAGCGCGATCCGCAGACGAACCTGAAGTCGGCGACGATGATGTGGGACTTCTGGAGCCGCGCGCCGGAAAGCCTGCACCAGGTGACGATGCTGTTCAGCGACCGGGGCACGCCGGACGGCTACCGCCACATGGACGGCTTCGGCAGCCACACCTTCAGCCTGGTCAACGCGGGCGGCGAGCGGGTGTGGGTCAAGTGGCACCTGAAGACGCAGCAGGGGATCAAGAACCTGCTGCCCGAGGACGCGGCACGGCTGGCCGGCAGCGACCCCGACCATGCGCAGCGCGACCTGTTCGGTGCCATCGCGGCGGGCGACTTCCCGAAGTGGAACGTGTTCATCCAGGTGATGACCGAGGCCGAGGCGGCGACGTGGGAAGCGCGCACCGGCTGGAACCCGTTCGACCTGACCAAGGTGTGGCCGCACAAGGATTTCCCGCGCATCCCGGTCGGCGTGCTGGAGCTGAACCGCAACCCGGTGAACTACCACGCCGAGGTGGAGCAGGCCGCGCTGTCGCCGGCCAACATCGTGCCGGGCCTGGGCTTCAGCCCCGACAAGATGCTGCAGGGCCGGCTGTTCGCGTACCACGATGCGCAGCTGTACCGCGTGGGCACCAACCACCAGCACCTGCCGGTGAACCGGCCGCGCTGCCCGGTGCACCACCAGCAGCGCGACGGCAGCATGGCCGGCAGCGCGGGCGACCCGAACGGCAGCAGCGCCGCGCAGAACTACGCGCCGGTGGATGCGCGCGGCAGTGCGCCGCAGGGCTTCGGGCACGGCGACGCCGGCTGGCCGCTGGATGGCGCGGCCGCTCGCTACGACGAGCGCGGCGAGTCGGACGACTTCACGCAGGCCGGCAACCTGTTCCGCCTGCTGCCGGCCGACGAGCAGGAGCGCCTGACGAGCAACATCGCGAACGCGATGCGCGGCGTGCCGTCGGATGAGATCCGCCTGCGGCAGATCGGGCACTTCACGAAGGCCGATCCGGCCTACGGCGCCGCGGTGGCCCGCAAGCTGGCCGAAGGGGGTGCACGATGAAGACCGTCCGCCTCGCGATCGGGATGCTGATCAACGGCCTCGGCTTCGGCATCCTGATCACCCACTGGATAGCCTGATCGGCATACTGGCGAGATGCATGCAGCCACCCTGAACGCACTCGCCAGTTTCCCCGACCAGCTCGCGGCCTTCTACGCCGAGGTTCCCCGCGGGTACGAGACCTTCGTGCCCGACAGTTGGGACGGCGTGCCGAGCGAGGCCTTGTCGCCGCTCGCGCAGCTGTGCCACGTGCGCGACATCGAGATCGACGGCTACCACGTGCGCCTGCGGCGCACGCTGGACGAAGACCGGCCGCTGCTCGCGTCGATCGACACCGATGCGCTCGCGATCGAGCGCGACTATGCACATGCCGATGCGGCGCAGGCGCTGGCGGCGTTCCGCGTGGCGCGCGAGCAGACGCTGGCGCTGCTGCGGCGCATCGAGCCGCCCCAGTGGGAGCGCACCGCCGTGTTCGAGGGCTATGGCGCGCTGACGCTGCTCAGCCTGGTGCACTACCTCGCGAGCCACGACCAGCAGCACCTGGCCGGCCTGCAGTGGCTGCTCGGCAAGATCGACGCGGCGCGCGCGGCTTCGGCCGTCAGCTGAATCCTTACCAGCTGAGCGGATTGACGCGGTAGAACCGGCTCAGTTCGGCGAACAGCGCCGGATGCTGCGCGGCCATCTGCGGCGCCTGCTCGAAGAACACCTCGCTCGCGACCGCGAAGAACTCGGCCGGGTTGGTGGCGCCGTAGTGGCTCAACAGCGTCTCCTCGCCGCGCTCGGCCTGCTGCTGCAGCAGCGCGAATTCGCTGCCGAACACCTGCGCCCAGCGCGCGCGGTGGCGGCGGCCGATCCACGGTGCGCCGTTCGCGTCGCCGTTCTCCTGGTCGAGCTGGTGCGCGAACTCGTGGATCACGACGTTGCGGCCGTCGTCCGCCTCGGCGGCGCCTTCCAGCGCGTCGTGCCACGACAGGATCACCTGGCCCTGCGACCACGATTCGCCGGCCAGCACCTGGCGCTGCTCCTGCAGCACGCCGGCCGGGCCGGTGTGCACCTTGTCGACGACGAAAGCGCCCGGGTAGACCAGCACCTGGCTCAGGTTCGGGAAGTAGCCGGGCCGGCGCTTGTTCAGCAGCAGCAGGCAGGCCTGCGCGGCGATCGTCACGCGCATCGCCTCGGTGACCTCGAGGCCGCCGCAGCCGATGAACACCTTTTCGGCGAGGAACACCTGCATGTGCTTCTTCAGCTGCAACTGCAGGTCGGCCGGCATGCCGCGCACATAGGGCACGTGCCGGCGCAGGATCTGCCGCCATTCGGCCGGGAACGGGCGGGCGCGCACCCGGCGGCGGCGCAGTTCGATCCACGACGGTTCGCCGATCAGCCAGGCGATGAAGGCGCCGACGAGGCACACGACGATGATGAGGGTCAGCACGGTGTGGTGTCCTTGTCGGTGGAGATTCCCACGTGGAGCCGGGCTCCGGCATTTCAATGCGAGTGTGCGGCGGGAGCTTGCCTCCAAAGGTAACCGCCGGCCCCACTGCTACAGTGGCGACCGCTTTTCACGGCCCGCGCCCATGTCACATCCCATCGTCATCCTCGGCACCGGCCTCGCCGGTTTCACGCTCGCGCGCGAACTGCGCAAGCTCGACACCACGACCCCGCTCGTCATCGTCAGCCGCGACCAGGCCGGCTTCTATTCGAAGCCGATGCTGTCGAACGCGCTGGCCGGCAAGAAGACCGCCGCGTCGCTGGTGATGAAGCCGGCCGAGAAGATGGCGGCCGAGTTGAACGCGACGCTGCGCGCGAACGCGGTCGTCGCGCGCATCGACACGGCCGCGCAGGTGGTCGAGCTCGATGGCGGCGAGGCGATCGCCTACCGCGACCTGGTGCTCGCGCTCGGTGCCGACCCGATCCGCGTGCCGCTTGCCGGCGATGGCGCCGACGACGTGCTGTCGGTCAACGACCTCGACGACTACGCCCGCTTCGCCGACCGGCTCGACGGCGTGCAGCGCGTCGCGATCCTCGGCGCCGGGCTGATCGGCTGCGAGTTCGCGAACGACCTGCTCGCGCGCGGCATCGCGCCGACGGTGATCGATCTTGCACCGCGCGCGCTGCCGCGCTTGCTGCCGGAGCAGGCCAGCACGCGGCTGCGCGAGAAGCTGGAGGCGGCCGGGGTGGGCTTCCGCTTCAACACCTCGGTCGCGGCGGTGCAGCGCGACGGCAGCGGCTTCACGCTGACGTTGAAAGATGGCGGCACGCTCGCCGCCGACCTGGTGCTGTCGGCCGTCGGCCTGCGCCCGCGCACGGGGCTCGCGCACGCAGCCGGCATCACCACCAACCGCGGCATCGTGACGAACCGGCTGCTCGCGACCAGCGCCGCGAACGTGCATGCACTCGGCGACTGCGCCGAGGTCGACGGCCACACGCTGCCCTATGTGATGCCGATCATGCAGCAGGCCCGCGCGCTGGCCGCGACGCTGGCCGGCAAGCCGACGCCCGTCGTCTACCCGGCGATGCCGGTGATCGTGAAGACGCCGGCCTGCCCGACGGTGGTGTGCCCGCCGCCGCTCGACGCGTCGGGCGCGTGGACGGTGACGCTCAGCGACGACGGCTGCGATGCGCGCTTCCACAGCGGCGACGGGCAGCTGCTCGGCTTCGCGCTGCTCGGCAGTGCCACGGCGCAGCGGCAGGCGCTGGTGCCGCAGGTGCCGGGGCTGCTGGTGTAGCT
>NZ_JBFUCB010000054.1:0-18096 GCF_056405435.1 Rhizobacter sp. P1_G5
CGGTGTCACCGTCGGCTCCAAGCGCTTCACCGAGTCGTACGTGCTCGGCGAGATCGTGCGCCAGACGTATGARCGTGCCGGCATCGCGGCGACGCACAAGCAGGGCCTGGGCAACACCGGCATCCTGGAGCAGGCGCTGGCGAGCGGCGCGGTCGACGTCTACCCCGAGTACACCGGCACCATCGTGCGCGAGCTGCTGAAGCGCGAGGGCAACCCGTCGCTCGACGAGCTGAACGCCTGGCTCGCGCCGCGCGGGCTGAAGGCCGCGGTGCCGCTCGGCTTCAACGACACCTATGCGCTCGCGATGCTCGAATCGCAGGCGCAGCAGCTCGGCATCGAGCGCATCTCCGACCTGCTGAAGCCGCAGGCGGCGGCGCTGCGGCTGGGGCTGTCGCACGAGTTCCTGGAGCGGGCCGACGGCTGGCCGGCGCTGAAGGCGGCCTACAAGCTCGGCTACGACAAGCCGGCAGGGCTGGACCACGGCCTGGCCTACGATGCGGTCGCGGCGCAGCGCATCGACCTGATCGACATCTACAGCACCGACGCGAAAGTGGGCCGCTACAAGCTGCGCGTGCTGAAGGATGACCTGAACTTCTTCCCGAAGTACGACGCGGTGCTGCTGATGCGCGCCGGGCTGGATCCGGCGCCGCTGCAATCGCTGGCCGGCCGCATCGACGAGGCGGCGATGATCTCGCTGAACGCCCAGGTCGAGCTCGACGGCAAGAGCTTCGCCGAGGTCGCGCGGCAGTTCCTGTCGGGCAGCGCGGCGGCGGCCTCGAAACCGGTCACGTTCGCGCAGCGGCTGTTCGGCCCCGATTTCGCGCGGCTCGCCGGGCAGCACCTGCTGCTGGTGTTCGGCTCGCTGGCGGTGGCGGTGCTGGTCGGCGTGCCGCTCGGCGTGGCGGCGTGGCGCTGGCCGCGCAGCGCCGGTGTCGTGATGGGCGTGGTGTCGGTGCTGCAGACGGTGCCGTCGCTCGCGCTGCTGGCCTTCCTGATCGCGGTGGTCGGCAGCATCGGGCTGCTGCCGGCGCTGATCGCGCTGTTCCTCTATGCGCTGCTGCCGATCGTGCGCAACACGCATGCCGGGCTGCAGGGCGTGCCGGTGGGGCTGGCGCAGGCGGCGCTCTCGCTGGGTTTGACCCCGCGGCAGACGCTGCGCCATGTGCAGCTGCCGCTGGCCGCGCCGACGCTGCTGGCGGGCGTCAAGACGGCGGCGGTGATCAACGTCGGCACCGCGACCGTCGCCGCCTTCATCGGCGCGGGCGGCTTCGGCGAGCGCATCGTCGCGGGGCTGGCGGTCAACGACAGCGCGGCGATGCTGGCCGGTGCGCTGCCGGCGGCGGTGCTCGCGCTGGTCGTGCAGTACGGCTTCGACGCGATCGAAAAACGGCTGTTGCCTGCCCCACTGCGCTCCTCGGCATAGCGACAGCTGCGAGAATGGGGAGATGCTCCTCGACTGGATTTCGCTCGCGCTCCTCGTTCTTGTCCTGCTGCTGACGCTCTGGCTCGCGCTGCGAAAGCCCGATTCGGGCGCCGCGCACATCGAACGCCTCGAACGGGAATTGCGCGATGAAGTGGCCCGCAGCGCCCAGGGAACGCGCCAGGAGCTCGGCCAGACGCTCGCGAGCTTCCAGCAGACGCTGCTCGCGCAACAGGGCGACGTGGCGCGCACGCAGAACGAGCAGATCGACAGCTTCCGCACCCAGCTGGCCGCCACGCAGCAGGCGCAGGAAGCCACGCTCGCGCGCCTGGCCGAGCAGCAGGCGAATGCGCTGAAGCGCTTCGCCGACTCGCTGGGCGACCAGCTGCGCTCGCTGTCGCAATCGAACGACCAGCGCCTCACCGAGATGCGCGGCGCGGTCGAGCAGAAGCTGTCGGCGATCCAGGCCGACAACGAGAAGAAGCTCGAGCAGATGCGTGCCACGGTCGACGAGAAGCTGCATGCCACGCTGGAGCAGCGCCTCGGCGAGAGTTTCAAGCTGGTCGCCGACCGGCTCGACCAGGTGCACAAGGGCCTGGGCGAGATGCAGAACCTGGCGCGCGACGTCGGCTCGCTGAACCGCGTGCTGACCAATGTGAAGACGCGCGGCATCTTCGGCGAGGTGCAGCTGGCCGGCCTGCTGGAGCAGGTGTTCACGCCGGAGCAGTACGCGGTCAACGTCGAGACCGTGCCGGGCAGCGGCGCGCGGGTCGAGTTCGCGATCCGGCTGCCGGGGCAGCGCATCGACGGCGTGCCGTTGTGGCTGCCGATCGATGCGAAGTTCCCGCGTGAAGACTACGAGCGCTTGCTCGATGCGCAGGACCGCGCCGACCCGGTGGCGGTCGAGGTGGCCGCGAAGGCGATCGAGACGCGGCTGCGGCTGGAGGCGAAGTCCATCCACGACAAGTACGTGTCACCGCCGCACACCACCGACTTCGCCATCCTGTTCGTGCCGACCGAGGGCCTGTACGCCGAGGCGCTGCGCCGGCCGGGGCTGGTCGAATCGCTGCAGCGCGAGCACCACGTGATGCTGGCCGGCCCGACCACGCTGCTGGCCACGCTGAACAGCCTGCAGATGGGGTTCCGCACGCTGGCGCTGGAGAAGCGCTCGGTGGAAGTGTGGGAGGTGCTGGGCGCCGTGAAGACCGAGTTCGCGAAGTTCGGCGACGTGCTCGCGAAGACCAAGAAGAAGCTCGACGAGGCCAGCAACACGATCGACCAGGCGCAGACGCGGGCCAACGTGATGGCGCGCAAGCTGAAGTCGGTCGAGGCGGTCACCGAAACGCATGCGCAGGCGCTGTTGCCGCTGGCGCTCCCACGCGACGATGACGCCATCGTCCCCGATCTCCCGGAGAGCGACGCCTAGCCGATGACCCAATTTTCCCGCCCGTTGCTCGCGCTGATCCTCGGTCAGATCAGCCTGCATTCGTGCATGGCCGGGGTGCGGATGGCCGCGCCGCTGCAGGCGCTGAAGCAGGGCCAGGCGGAGTGGACGGTGGGGCTGCTGATGGCCTTGTTCGCCGCCGCGCCGGTGCTGCTGTCGCTGCCGGCCGGTCGCCTGGCCGACCGCCGCGGCTACCACGTGCCGATGCGGCTGGGGGTCGCGCTGTCGCTGGCGGGCGGCACCATCGCCGCGCTCAGCAGCCACTACCTGGCGATGTGCCTGGCGGCCATCCTGACCGGTGCCGGCGCGAACTTCGGCCTGATCACGATCCAGCGCACCGCCGGCCGCATGGCCACCGACGCGACCGAGCGCATCCGCGTCTTCAGCTGGCTGGGGCTGGCGCCGGCGCTGTCCAACGTCATCGGCCCGGTGACGGCCGGTGCGCTGATCGACCTGATGGGCTTCCGCGTCGCGTTCGCAGTGTTGATGCTGATGCCGCTGGCGGCGATGGTGTCGGCGCGCTACGTACCGGCCGAGGCCGACGTGCCGCGCCCTGCTGCCGCGACGCAGCACCAGAGTTCATGGGACCTGCTGCGCTCGCCGGCGCTGCGTCGGCTGCTGCTGGTGAACTGGCTGCTGTCGGCCAGCTGGGACGTGCATTCGTTCGTCGTGCCCATCCTCGGCCACGAGCGCGGCATGAGCGCCGGCGCGATCGGGCTGGTGCTGGGCCTGTTCGCGGTGTCGGTGGCCGGCGTGCGGCTGCTGATCCCGGTGCTCGCGCACCGCCTGAGCGAATCGCAGGTGCTGACCGGCGCGATGCTGTGGGTGGCGGTGATCTTCGGCATCTACCCGTTCGTGCACTCGGCCTGGCTGATGGCCTGCTGCGCGTCGCTGCTCGGCCTGGCGCTCGGCGCGGTGCAGCCGATGGTGATGTCGACGCTGCACCACATCACGCCGCACGAGCGGCACGGCGAGGCGATCGCGTTCCGCTCGATGGCGCTGAACGGATCCAGCACCGTGATGCCGCTGCTGTTCGGCGTGTTCGGCGCGGCGCTGGGGGCCGCGTCGCTGTTCTGGATGATGGGGCTGGCCGTCGGGGCCGGCAGCTGGCAGGCCCGTCAGATCAGAACTTGATGCCGGCCGGGTTGCTGCCGCTGGTGCCGGTGCCCGGCGACTGCGTCGGCTGGGCCGCCGGTGCCGTGGCATCGTTCTGCGGCGTGTTCCCGCTCACCGCCTGCTTCGGCGTGGTCAGCGGCGTCGCGCCGCCCTGCGGGAAGTTCGCCGGCAGCTTCGATTCCTTCGGGTACGCCGCGGCGTCGAGGTAGCTCGACCAGTCGTCACGCTGGTAGCCGCGCAGCACCTGCGAACCGACGGTCAGCACCGGCAGGTCGCGGGCGCCGGTGATGCGCTGCAGCGCGTCGCCGTCGTCCTTCGTCGCAATCGTCTTCTCGGCGAACGGGATGCCGCGCTGGCGCAGCGTCTGCCGGCCGGCATCGCAGGGCGGGCAGTCCTTGGTCGTGTACAGCGTCACCGGATAGCGTTGTGYCACCTGGCGCAGCTCGTAGGGCAGGGCGACATCGTTCGCCACGCTGCCGTTGTTGCTGACCGACTGCACCTTGTTGTCGGGGCTGACCGCCGGCCGGTCGGTGTAGGTGACCTTGCCGTCGGGCCCGACCACCTTGTAGAGCGCATGCGCCGGCAGCGCAGTGAACAACGCGGCCAGCAGCGCCGGGGTCGCCAGGCTGAAGGTGCGGGCGAGGGTGCGGGAAGTGGATCGGGTCATGAGGAGCTCCAACAACGCAGATTGTGTTTGCGCCCGAATTTACTTCATCAGGCCATGCCTTGATGTCGCAACAATGCATCGATCTTCGGCTCGCGGCCCCGGAACGCCTTGAAGCTCTCCATCGCCGGGCGGCTGCCGCCGGCTTCGAGGATGGCCTGGCGGTAGCGCCGCCCCGTGGCGATGTCGAGCGCGCCGGCCTCTTCGAAGGCGCTCCAGGCGTCGGCGCTCAGCACCTCGGCCCACTTGTAGCTGTAGTAGCCGGCCGCGTAACCGCCGGAAAAGATGTGTGAGAAGCCGTGCTGGAAGCGGTTGAAGCGCGGCGGCACCAGCACCGCGACCTCGGCGCGCACCTCGTCGAGCAGGCCCTGGATGTCGGCCTGCGAGCCCGGCTCGGCATGCAGGCGCATGTCGAACAGCGAGAACTCGATCTGGCGCAGCGTCTGCAGCCCGCTCTGGAAGTTCTTCGCGGCCAGCATCTTGTCGAACAGCGCGCGCGGCAGCGGCTCGCCGGTGTCGACGTGCGCGGTCAGCCGCTTCAGCACGTCCCACTCCCAGCAGAAGTTCTCCATGAACTGGCTCGGCAGTTCGACCGCGTCCCACTCGACGCCGGAGATGCCGGCCACGCCGACATCGTTCACCTGCGTCAGCATGTGGTGCAGGCCGTGGCCGAACTCATGGAACAGCGTCGTCACGTCGTCGTGCGTCAGCAGCGCCGGGCGGCGCTTGCCGTCGACCTCGACCGGCGAGGCGAAGTTGCACACCAGGTGCGCCACCGGCGTCTGCGTGCGGCCGTCCGGACGCGCCCAGCGGCCGCAGACGTCGTCCATCCACGCCCCAGGCCGCTTGCCGGGGCGGGCATACGGGTCGAGGTAGAACTGGCCGACCAGCTCGCCCTGGCGCTCGATGCGGAAGAAGCGCACCCCCTCGTTCCAGACCGGCGCGCTGTCGGAGCGGATGCTGACCTCGAACAGCGTCTCGATGATGCGGAACAGCCCGTCGAGCACCTTGGTCTCGGTGAAGTACGGCTTGACCTCCTGGTCGCTGAACGCGTAGCGGCTTTCCTTCAGCTTCTCGCTGGCGTACGGGAAGTCCCAGGCCTGCAGGTCGGGGAGGCCCAGCTCGTCGCGGGCGAAGGCACGCAGCTCGGCCAGGTCGCGCTCGGCGTAGGGGCGGGCGCGCTGCGCCAGGTCGCGCAGGAAGCCGGTGACCTGCTGCGGCGAATCGGCCATCTTCGGCACCAGCGACACCTCCGCGAAGCTCGCGTAGCCGAGCAGGCGGGCCTCTTCCTGGCGCAGGTCGAGCAGCTCGCGCATCACCGCGCTGTTGTCGAGCGCGGCGGGGCCGGCCTCGCTGGCGCGGGTGACGTACGCGACGTACAGCTTCTCGCGCAGCGCGCGGTTGCTGCCGTACTGCATCACCGGGAAGTAGCTCGGGAAGTGCAGCGTGATCTTGTGGCCCGGCTTGCCTTCGGCCTCGGCGGTGGCGCGCGACGCGGCGATCACGTCGGCCGGCACGTCGGCCAGCTCGCCGGCCTCGACGTACAGCGCGAAGCTGTCGGTCGCGTCGAGCACGTGCTCGGAGTAGGTCTGCGACAGCGCGGCCAGGCGGTCCTGGATCTGCGCATAGCGGTCGCGATCGGCGCCCTTCAGCTCGGCGCCGGACAGCACGAAGTCGCGCATCGCGTTCGACAGCGCCTGGCGGCGCGGCGCGCTGAGCGCGGCGGCGGCCGGGCTGTTGGCGATCAGCTTGTACTTCGCGTACAGCCGCTCGTCGGCGCCCAGCCGCGTGTGGAATTCGGTGACGGCCGGCAGCTGCTCGTTGTAGGCGGCGCGCAGCTCGGGCGTGTCGGCGACGGCGGTCAGGTGGTGCACCGCGCCCCAGGCGCGGCCCAGGCGCTCGGTGGCGACGTCGAGCACCGCCGACATCGCGTCGTAGTCGGCCGGCACCGCGTCGCTGGTGACCTTCTCGAGCGCCTCCTCGGCCTCGGTCAGCAATTGCGCCATCGCCGGCGCGACGTGCCCGGCGCGGATCGCCGAGAAGTCGAGCAGTGCATCGGGAACCAACAGCGGATTGATCTCGTTCATTGTTCTCTCCCTTTCGAAATGACGCGTGTGAAGCTCAGCCCTGCGCGAACCGCTCCGCCGCTTCCAGCGTGTTGACCAGAAGCATCGCACGGGTCATGGGTCCGACGCCACCCGGCACCGGCGTGATCCAGCCAGCGACCTGCGAGACGCCGTCGAAATCCACGTCGCCGGCCAGCTTGCCGTCGTCCTTGCGGTTCATGCCCACGTCGATCACCACCGCGCCCGGCTTGACCATGTCGGCGGTGAGCACATTGCGCTTGCCGACCGCCGCGACGACGACATCGGCCTGGCGCGTGTGAAGGCCGATGTCGCGCGTCCCGCTGTGGCAGATGGTGACGGTCGCGTTGGCCTGCAAGAGCAGCAGGGCCATCGGCTTGCCGACGGTGTTGCTGCGCCCGATCACCACCGCATGCTTGCCGCGCAGGTCGATGCCGGTGGTGGCGATCAGCTTCATGCAGCCGTACGGCGTGCACGGCAGGAAGCCGGGACGGCCGACCATCAGCGCGCCGGCGCTCTGCACGTGGAAGCCGTCGACATCCTTCAGCGGCGAGATCGCCTCGATGACCTTCTGCGGGTCGATGTGCTTCGGCAGCGGCATCTGCACCAGGATGCCGTGGATGGCCGGATCGGCGTTCAGCGCGGCGATGCGGGCGAGCAGCTCGGCCTCGGCGAGAGAGGCGTCGTACTTCTCGAGCACCGAATGCACGCCGCTCGATTCGCAGTCGGCGACCTTGTGCTTCACGTAGACCTGCGACGCCGGGTCGTCGCCGACCAGGATCACCGCCAGGCCCGGCCGGCGGCCGCGGGCGGTGAGGGCGGCGGCGCGTTGCGCGACCTCGGTGCGAACCTGCCTGGCCAGGGCGTTGCCGTCGATGAGTTGTGCGGTCATCAAATTTCCTTCAGAAATGAAAGAGGCCGCTGAAGAAGCGGCCTCGCATGCGGGGTCAGGGTCCGGCGCCGGGCCGCCCCAAGCCGGACGGCGCCCCTTGGGAGCAGGAGCGAAGCGACTGGGGGCTCAAGCTTTTGCTTGGGCGCCCAGCGCGATCTTCAGGAGATCGGCGACGGTGTTGGCGTTCAGCTTCTCCATGATGTTGGCGCGGTGCGCCTCGACCGTCTTGATGCTGATGCCCAGGTCGTCGGCGATCTGCTTGTTGAGCCGGCCGGCGACGATGCGCTCGAGCACCTGCGCCTCGCGGGTCGTCAGGCGCGACAGCAGCGCATCGCGGCTGGCGGCTTCCTGGTGGTGCGAGAACGCGCTGCGGGCCTGGTCGAGCATGCGCTCGACGAGGCCGAGCAACTCTTCTTCCTTGAAGGGTTTCTCGATGAAGTCCATCGCGCCCTTCTTCATCGTCGTGACGGCCATCGGCACGTCGCCGTGGCCGGTGATGAAGACGACCGGCAGCGGCGACTTGCGCTCGAGCAGGCGGTCCTGCAGCTCCAGCCCGCTCATGCCGTCCATGCGGATGTCGGCGATCAGGCAGGCGACCTCGCGCGGATCGAAGCGCGACAGGAACGACTCCGACGAATCGAAGCACTTGACGCGGTAGTCCTTGCCCTCGAGCAGCCATTGCAGCGAGTCGCGCACGGCCTCGTCGTCGTCGACCACATAGACCGTGCCCTTTTTCGGAATCAAGCTCATCGAAGCAGTCTCATGGCAGCGCCGGCTCCAGGCCGGCAGATTTGGCGGTTTCCACAGGCAGCGTGAAGCTGAAGCGGCACCCGACGGCGAGGTCGCCATTGTAGAGGTTCTGTGCCCGGATACGGCCGCGGTGGCTCTCGATGATCGAGCGGCACAGGGACAACCCGATGCCCAGGCCTTCCGCCTTGGTCGAGAAGAAGGCCTCGTAGAGCCGGCCGATCACTTCCTCCTTCAACCCGGGGCCGCTGTCGGTCACGCTGAACTCGATCACGCCGCCTTCCTCGGGCGTGTGGCGCGGCACCACGCGCAGCTCGATGGTGCGGCGCGCCTGCGGCAGCCCGGCCGAGTCGATCGCCTCGGCGGCGTTCTTCAGCAGGTTCAGCACCACCTGCTCGATCAGGATCGGGTCGACCATCAGCGTCGGCAGCCGCTGCGCGACGTAGACGTGGATGGTCACGTTGCGCCGGCGCAGCTCGATGTTGGCGAGGTCCACCGCGTCGTCGACGATGGTCTGCGCGAGCGCGGGCTGGCGCTGCGGCTCGCTGCGCTTCACGAAGGCGCGGATGCGCCGGATGATCTGGCCGGCGCGCTCGGCCTGGCGGGCGGTCTTCTCGAGCGCTGCGATCAGGTCGTCCTTCTGGATCGCGTCGCCCTTCACGCGCKAGACCATGCCGTTGCAGTAGTTCGTGATCGCGGTCAGCGGCTGGTTCAGCTCGTGCGCGACCGACGAGGCCATTTCGCCCATCGTCACCAGCCGGCTCGTGACCTGCGCCTTCTCGGCCTGCTGCGCGGCCTGCGTCTCGGCGTTGCGGCGGCCGGTGATGTCGGTGGCGATCAGCATCTGCGCGAGCCGCCCGTCGGTCCACTGCAGATAGCGCGCGCGCACGTCGAACCACTTCTGCAGCGGCTCGATGAAGACCTCGCGCGCGTCCGAGCCGACCTCGGTCAGCTCCTGCGTCGGCAGGCCGCCGAAGCTGTCGACCGAGTCGCCGTCGTCGCCGAACGCCGACAGCCCGCCGATCACCGGCAGGCCGGGGTCGCCGCCGGCCAGCAGCGCGTGGCCGCGCGCATCGGCGCCGAACCACAGGCGGTACGAGCGGTTCGCGAACAGCAGCTCGCCCTGCTGCACCGACAGCACCGACACCGCGGCGTCGAGCCCCTCGAGCACGGTGGTGAAGCGCTCGTGCGAGGCCGACAGCTGGTCGCGCACCCGCTTGGCCTCGGTGATGTTGGTCATCGAGGTCATCCAGCCGGTCTGCAGCCCCTTCGGGTCGATCAGCGGCGAGACGTACATGCGCGCGTCGAACTGCGATTCGTCCTTGCGCATCACCTTCACCTCGATGCCGCCGGCGGGGCTGCGGCCCTGCAGCTCCTGTTGCAGCAGGCGGTTGTTCTCCTCGATGCGCTCCGGCGGCCAGTGCGGGAAGGGCGGCACGCGGCCGATCAGCTCGGCGTCGCTGAAGCCGGTCATCGCGCAGAAGGCCGGGTTCACGTAGGTGATGCGGCCCTCCATGTCCATCGCGCGCATGCCGGTCAGCATCGAGTTTTCCATCGCGCGCCGGAAGTTGGTCTCCGACACCAGCGTGCTCTGGATCTGCAGCCGCCGGCGCATGTGGCGCCAGGTGCCGAGCAGCATCCACACCGTCAGCACCGACAGCGCGGCGACCATCCAGAACAGCGTGTTGCTGATCAGGCCGATCGAGGTGCGGTAGCCCATGCCGCGCAGCACCAGGCCGTTGCCGGCCGGCGCGAGCGGCACGTCGTGCACGATGGTGGTGGCCGAGCGCCGGCTCTGCTGGCCGGGCATCGGCGTCACGGTGCTCGCGAGCACGCGGTCCTGGCTGTCGACCAGCGCCACCGCGTGCCGCGTCGACACCTCGGCCGGGATGAAGTAGCGCATCAGCGACTCGATCGAGTACTCGGCGATCAGCGTGCCCGAGAACGCGCTGCGGTCGAGCAGCGGCACCTGCACCTGGAACACCGCGGTGCCGTACAGGTCGGTGAACGGGCGCGAGTACACCGGCTGGCGCAGGTCGCGCGCCGCGCTGAACGCGGCCTCGGGCTCGGTCTTCGCGCCTTCCTTGGGCACCGAGGTACTGCTTTCCTCGCCGCCGAAGCCGCTCTCGGGGTGGAAGCCGGTGGCGGCGTAGCCGGCGCGGCGGCTGCGGTTGGCGCCGACCCAGATCAGGTTCGTGATCTCCGGGCGCTCGCGCGTGAAGCTCGCGGCCTGGCCGAGGAACTCGTCCTGGTCGATGGTGCGGGTGGCGATCTCGCGCGCGATGCGCACCAGCTGCTCCTGGTTCTCGATCAGCCGCAGCCGGATCTGCTGCTGCGCGATCTCGGTGTCGCGCTTGACCGATTCCTGCTCGCGCTCGAATTCCTCGTTGCGCAGGTACCAGAAGGCCAGGATGATCGCCGCCAGGAACAGCAGCACCGACACCAGCGGGCCGAGCGTCGCGAAGCGGTCCTGTCGGGCGAGCGACTGGCGCCGCCACCACAGGCCGAAGAGTCTCTGGGCCGCGCTCGGGGGAGGGGTACTGCGCGGAGGCAGGTGGTTCAACGGCTGCATGGACCGATTATCGAGGGGCGGGCTGCAGTCAACCGGTCCGGGCGTACCTGGGGACGATGCGGCAGCGCTGTCGGATGCCCGTAAATCCCACAATACGAAACGAGATCGCGCAATTTGGAAAGCCTTTGGAGTTGTGCGACACTCCCGCCGCCTGAAAAAGTTCAACTTGACGGAGACATGCATGGCAGCAAACCCGGAGTCATTCCTCGGTGCAGYGGCGAACGACGCCGATTCGCAGGAAACCCGCGAATGGCTGGACGCCCTGTCGGCGGTGATCGGTGCGGAAGGCGGTGAACGCGCGCACTTCCTGCTCGAACAGCTGATCGACCACGCCCGGCAGGCCGGCATCGACGTGCCGTTCTCGGCGAACACGGCCTACGTCAACACGATCCCGGTCGACCAGGAGGAGCATTCCCCCGGCAACGTCGACATCGAGGAGCGCCTGCGCGCCTACATGCGCTGGAACGCGATGGCGATGGTGGTGAAGGCGAACCGCCTGCACCCGGCCGACGGCGGCGACCTGGGCGGCCACATCTCGTCGTTCGCGTCGCTCGCGACGATGTTCGGCACCGGCTTCAACCACTTCTGGCACGCCGAGAGCGAAGGCCATGGCGGCGACCTGCTGTACATCCAGGGCCACTCGTCGCCCGGCGTCTACGCCCGCGCCTACATGGAAGGCCGGCTGACCGAGGAGCAGCTGCTGAACTTCCGCCAGGAGGYCGACGGCAAGGGCATCTCGAGCTACCCGCACCCGAAGCTGATGCCCGAGTTCTGGCAGTTCCCGACCGTCTCGATGGGCCTGGGCCCGCTGATGGCGATCTACCAGGCGCGTTTCCTGAAGTACCTGCACGCCCGCGGCATCGCGAACACCGAGAACCGCAAGGTGTGGGTGTTCTGCGGCGACGGCGAGATGGACGAACCCGAATCGCTGGGTGCGATCGGCCTGGCCGCGCGCGAGAAGCTCGACAACCTGATCTTCGTCGTCAACTGCAACCTGCAGCGCCTGGACGGCCCGGTGCGCGGCAACGGCAAGATCATCCAGGAGCTCGAAGGCGAGTTCCGCGGTGCCGGCTGGAACGTCATCAAGCTGCTGTGGGGCAGCTACTGGGATCCGCTGCTCGCCAAGGACAAGGACGGCATCCTGCGCAAGGTGATGATGGACACCGTCGACGGCGACTACCAGGCCTTCAAGGCGAACGACGGCGCCTTCGTGCGCAAGAACTTCTTCGGCCGCCATCCGAAGATGCTGGAGATGGTCGCGAAGATGAGCGACGACGAGGTCTGGCGCCTGCAGCGCGGCGGCCACGACCCGCACAAGGTGTACGCCGCCTACGACCGTGCGACCAAGCACAAGGGCCAGCCGACGGTGATGCTGATCAAGACCGTCAAGGGCTTCGGCATGGGCAAGATCGGCGAAGGCAAGAACACCGCCCACCAGACCAAGAAGCTGGTCGACGAGGATGTGCGCGCCTTCCGCGACCGCTTCAACATCCCGATTCCCGACGACAAGCTGGCCGACATCCCGTTCTACAAGCCGGCCGACGACACGCCGGAGATGCAGTACCTGCATGCCCGCCGCAAGGCGCTGGGCGGCTACCTGCCGCACCGCCGCACCAAGGCCGACGAACAGCTGAAGGTGCCTGATCTCGAGACCTTCAAGGCCGTGCTCGAGCCGACCGCCGAGGGCCGCGAGATCTCGACGACGCAGGCCTACGTGCGCTTCCTGACGCAGCTGCTGCGCGACAAGGAGCTCGGCCCGCGCGCGGTGCCGATCCTGGTCGACGAGGCGCGCACCTTCGGCATGGAAGGCCTGTTCCGCCAGATCGGCATCTACAACCCCGCGGGGCAGCAGTACACGCCGGTCGACAAGGACCAGGTGATGTACTACCGCGAGGACAAGGCCGGCCAGATCCTGCAGGAAGGCATCAACGAGGCCGGCGGCATGAGCAGCTGGATCGCCGCGGCCACGTCGTACTCGACGAACAACCGCGTGATGGTGCCGTTCTACGTGTACTACTCGATGTTCGGCTTCCAGCGCATCGGCGACCTGGCCTGGGCGGCCGGCGACATGCAGGCGCGCGGCTTCCTGCTGGGCGGCACCTCGGGCCGCACCACGCTGAACGGCGAAGGCCTGCAGCACGAAGACGGCCACAGCCACATCCTGGCCGGCACGATCCCGAACTGCATCAGCTACGACCCGACCTTCGCGCACGAGGTCGGCGTGATCCTGCACCATGGCCTGAAGCGCATGGTCGAGCAGCAGGACAACGTCTACTTCTACCTGACCCTGCTSAACGARAACTACCCGATGCCSGGCCTSAAGSCCGGCACCGARGAGCAGATCATCAAGGGCATGTACCTSYKCRAAGAGGGCGCSAAGMWSACGCCGCGCGTSMAMCTGCTCGGYTCSGGCACSATCCTGCGCGAGTCSATKGCCGCGMAGGAGCTGCTGGCCAAGGAGTGGGGCGTGTCGGCGAACGTCTGGAGCTGCCCGAGCTTCAACGAGCTGGCGCGCGACGGCCAGGACTGCGAGCGCTGGAACCTGCTGCACCCGACCGAGAAGGCCCGCGTGCCGTTCGTTTCGCAGCAGCTCGACAAGTACGCCGGTCCGGTGATCGCATCGACCGACTACATGAAGAACTACGCCGACCAGATCCGCGCCTTCATCCCGAAGGGCCGCAGCTACAAGGTGCTGGGCACCGACGGTTTCGGCCGCAGCGATTTCCGCAGCAAGCTGCGCGAGCACTTCGAGGTGAACCGGCACTACATCGTCGTCGCGGCGCTGAAGGCGCTGGCCGATGAAGGGACGCTGCCGGCCGAGAAGGTGGCCGAGGCCATCAAGAAGTACGGCATCAACGCTGACAAGATCAACCCGCTGTACGCCTGAACGGCTACGCCACAAGAACACGCCGGAGACCCAGCATGGCATTGGTGGAAGTGAAAGTCCCCGACATCGGCGACTTCAAGGACGTCGAGATCATCGAACTGCTCGTGAAGCCGGGCGACACGGTGAAGGCCGAGCAGTCGCTCGTCACGGTGGAGAGCGACAAGGCCTCGATGGAGATCCCGTCGTCGCACGCGGGGGTCGTGAAGGAGCTGAAGGTCAAGCTCGGCGACAAGATCAATGAAGGCAGCTTGCTGCTGGTGATCGAGGCGGCGGGAGCATCCCCCGCTGCGGCCGCGCCCACTCCCGCTGCGGCAGCGCCCACTCCCGTTCGGGCTGAGCCTGTCGAAGCCCCTGCGCAACCTGCGAGCAGCACTTCGACAAGCTCAGTGCGAACGGAAGTGGTCGACGTGGTGATCCCCGATATCGGCGACTTCGACGAGGTCGCGGTGATCGAGGTCTTCATCAAGCCGGGCGATGCGGTCAAGGTCGAGCAGTCGCTGATCACGGTCGAGAGCGACAAGGCGTYGATGGAGATCCCGTCGTCGCACGCCGGCGTCGTGAAGGACCTGAAGGTGAAGGTCGGCGACAAGGTCAAGAAGGGTTCGCTGATCGCGACGGTGCAGGCTGCTGCCGGCAGCGCACCCGTGGCCGCTGCCCCGGCGGCGCCTGCTGCGGCTGCCACTGCGGCGGTGGCGTCGTCGCCCGTCGCAGCGGCTGCGCCCGCCGCGGCAGTCCCGGCGCACGAGCCCTCGGTCCTGAAAACCGACCTCCCGCACGCCTCCCCCAGCATCCGCAAGTTCGCCCGCGAACTCGGCGTGCCGCTGGAAGAAGTGAAGGGCAGCGGACCCAAGGGCCGCATCACGCAGGACGACGTTCAGGCCTTCGTGAAGACCGTGATGGCCGGTGGCCAGCAGACCAAGGCGCAGGCTGCGAAGGCCCCGGCCGGTGGTGCTGCGGCCGCAAGCGGGGCCGGCTTCCCCGGCCTGCTGCCGTGGCCGCAGGTCGACTTCACCAAATTCGGCCCGGTCGAGCGCAAGGACCTGTCGCGCATCAAGAAGATCAGCGGCGCCAACCTGCACCGCAACTGGGTGATGATCCCGCACGTCACCAACCATGACGATGCCGACATCACCGAGCTCGAAGCCTTCCGCGTGCAGCTGAACAAGGAGAACGAGAAGTCGGGCGTCAAGGTCACGATGCTCGCCTTCCTGATCAAGGCCTGCGTTGCGGCGCTGAAGAAGTTCCCCGAGTTCAACGCCTCGCTCGACGGCGAGCAGCTGGTGCTGAAGCAGTACTTCCACATCGGCTTCGCGGCCGACACGCCGAACGGGCTGATGGTTCCGGTGATCCGGGATGCCGACAAGAAGGGCATCCTGCAGATCAGCAAGGAGATGAACGAACTCGCCGGCAAGGCGCGCGAGGGCAAGCTGGCGCCGGCCGAGATGACCGGCGGCTGCTTCTCGATCAGCTCGCTGGGCGGCATCGGCGGCACCTACTTCACGCCGATCATCAACGCGCCGGAGGTCTCGATCCTCGGCGTGTGCAAGTCGGCGACGCGCCCGGTGTGGGACGGCAAGGCCTTCCAGCCGCGCCTGATCCTGCCGCTGAGCCTGAGCTGGGACCACCGGGTGATCGACGGCGCCTCGGCGGCGCGCTTCAACACCTACCTCGCGCAGATCCTGGCCGACTTCCGCCGCGTCCTGCTCTGAGCGGACCCACCCCATGACGACCGTGGTGGTGGTCCGCAAGGGAACCCAGGTGGCGCTCGCGTCCGACAGCCTCGTGACCTTCGGGGACACGCGGCTGGCGCATGGGTATGAAGAGAACGAGAAGCTGTTTCGCGTCGGCGATTCGTGGGTCGGCATGGCCGGCACCACCGCGCACTTCCCGGTGCTGCGGCGGGTGCTGAACAGCCTGCCGCCCGACGACCTGAAGCTGCACTCGCGCGACGAGGTGTTCGACACCTTCCTGAAGGTGCACCCGAAGCTGAAGGAGACCTTCTTCCTGAACCCGAAGGAAGAAGATGCCGACCCGTACGAGAGCTCGCAGTTCACGGCGCTGATCGCGAATGCGACCGGCATCTACGGCGTGTATTCGTACCGCGAGGTGTTCGAGTTCGATCGCTTCTGGGCGATCGGCTCGGGCCGTGCGTTTGCGCTGGGCGCGATGTACGGCGCTTACGGCGGCAAGCTGACCGCGCGCGAGATCGCCGAGCTGGGCGTGCGCGCCGGCTGCGAATTCGACAAGAACTCGGCCGGGCCCATCAAGGCCCACACGATCAAACTGAAGGCGAAAGACTGAGCATGGCACTGATCGACATCAAGGTCCCGGACATCGGCGACTTCAAGGACGTGGCCATCATCGAGCTGCTGGTCAAGCCCGGCGACACGGTGAAGGCGGAGCAGTCGCTGATCACGGTCGAGAGCGACAAGGCCTCGATGGAGATCCCGTCGTCGCATGCCGGCGTCGTGAAGGACGTCAAGGTGAAGGTGGGCGACGTGGTGAACCAGGGGTCGGTGATCCTGGCGCTGGAGGCCGCAGGTGCGGCCGCACCGGCTGCCGCCGCGACGCCTGCACCCGCTGCTGCGACGCCTGCTGCCGCGCCGTCCCCCGCAGCAGCCACACCGGCGCCGCAGGCCTCCAGTTTTTCCGGCACTGTCGACCTCGAATGCGACATGCTGGTGCTCGGCGCCGGCCCGGGCGGCTACTCGGCCGCGTTCCGCGCCGCCGACCTCGGCCTGAAGACGGTGATGATCGAGCGCTTCGCCACGCTCGGTGGCGTGTGCCTGAACGTCGGCTGCATTCCGTCGAAGGCGCTGCTGCACGTTGCGTCGGTGATGGACGAGGTCAAGCACTTCGATGCGCTGGGCATCGGCTTCCAGGCCCCGAGCGTGGATCTCGGCAAGCTGCTCAAGCACAAGGAAAAGGTCGTCGGCAAACTGACCAACGRCCTGACCGCGATGGCCAAGATGCGCAAGGTGACGGTGGTGCAGGGCACGGCCGAGTTCGCCGATCCGCATCACATCACCGTGGCCCTGGCCAAGGGCGGCACGCAGACCATCCGCTTCAAGCGCGCGATCATCGCGGCCGGCTCCGAGGCGGTGAAGCTGCCGTTCCTGCCGAAGGACGATCCGCGCGTCGTCACCTCGACCGGTGCGCTCGAGCTGCGCCAGAACCCGAAGCGCATGCTGATCGTCGGCGGCGGCATCATCGGGCTGGAGATGGGCACGGTGTATTCGTCGCTCGGTGCGCGGCTCGACGTGGTCGAGATGCTGGACGGCCTGATGCAGGGTGCCGACCGCGACCTCGTGAAGGTGTGGCAGAAGATGAACGCACCACGCTTCGACAACATCATGCTGAAGACGAAGACCGTCGGCGCCGAGGCGACGAAGGACGGCATCTTGGTGCGTTTCGAGGGCGAGGGCGCGCCGAAGGAGCCGCAGCTGTACGACCTGGTGCTGCAGGCGGTGGGCCGTGTGCCCAATGGCAAGCGAATCGGTGCCGAGAAGGCCGGCGTGGCCGTCGGCGAGCGCGGGTTCATTCCGGTGGACGTGCAGATGCGCACCAACGTGCCGCACATCTTCGCGATCGGCGACATCGTCGGCCAGCCGATGCTGGCGCACAAGGCGACGCATGAAGGGCATGTGGCGGCGGAAGTCGCGGCCGGCGAGCAGCTGGGCGATGAGCACCTGGCCAAGGCCGAGTTCATTGCGCGCGTGATCCCGAGCGTGGCCTACACCGATCCGGAAGTGGCCTGGGTCGGCGTGACCGAGGACGAGGCGAAGGCCAAGGGCCTGAAGGTGAAGAAGGGCCTGTTCCCGTGGAACGCGTCGGGCCGCGCGATCGCGAACACCCGCGACGAGGGCTTCACGAAGCTGCTGTTCGACGAGACGACGCACGCCATCGTCGGCGGCGGCATCGTCGGCACGCATGCGGGCGACATGATCGGCGAGATCGCGCTGGCGATCGAGATGGGGGCGGATGCGGTGGACATCGGCCGCACGATCCATCCGCACCCGACGCTGGGCGAGACCATCGGGTTGGCGGCGGAGGCCTTCGAAGGGGCTTGTACGGATCTGCCGCCTGTGAAGCGGTAGTTCGGTCCGCGTCTGCCGTCGGTGTCTGTGCGGCAAAGGCGCGGGTGGGTAGGCTGTGGCTCGCCGGCCGGGTCGGTCATCACCCCTGGCGGGGCGCTGACTCCCCTCCGCTGGCTGGTTTCATGGCCCGTCGCCCAAACTCCCTCCGTTCGCTTCGCTCACTGTGGTCAAAC
>NZ_JBFUCB010000055.1:0-17605 GCF_056405435.1 Rhizobacter sp. P1_G5
GCCTGGCCCTCCCCCACCTGCAGCGCCTGCTGCCTCGCATGGCACCTGCCGACAAGCTCGGCAGCGACGAGTACTCGCTGAGCACGCCGGCCGAACAGGCGCACGCCCAGGCGCTGGGCTGGCACKGCACCGACGGCTGCCTGCCGTGGGCCGCCCATGCGGCCGCGGCCGACGGCGTGCCGACCGGCGATGCCCCCTGGGGTCTGCTGACACCGGTGCACTGGCATGTGGGCGCCGAGCACGTCAGCGTCGGCTACCCGGAACAGCTGCGGCTGAGTGCCACGGAATCGCACGCCCTGTTCGAGGCGGTGCGACCGCTGTTCGAAGGCGAAGGCTGGCAGCTGGCCTGGGGTTCGCCGCTGCGCTGGTACGCGTCGCACGAGTCGCTGGAAGGCCTGCCGACCGCATCGCTCGACCGCGTGATCGGCCGCAACCTCGACCTGTGGATGCCCGACCACCCGCAGGCCAAGGCAATCCGCCGGCTGCAGAACGAGGTGCAGATGATGCTGTACCAGCAGCCGGAGAACGACCACCGCGCCGAGATGAGCATGATGCCGGTCAACTCGTTCTGGCTCAGCGGCTGCGGACGCCGGCAGCCGGCGGGCTCGACCGCCGCGCTGCTCATCGACCACCGGCTGCGGGCCCCGCTGCTGGGCGAGAACTGGGCCGACTGGGCCGAGGCCTGGCGCGCGCTCGACGCCGGCCCGGTGCGCGATCTGCTGGAGCGCAGCGATGCCGGCGCGGCGGTGTCGCTCACCTTGTGCGGCGAGCGCTTCGCGCAGCGGCTCGAGGCGCAGTCGCAGGGCTGGCTCGCGCGGCTGGCGCGCCGCTTCGGCGGCGCGTCGCCGCTCGCGCTGCTGGAGGCGCTGTGATGGCCGAGGTCCGGATCGCCCGCCGCGACGCCCCGCCGCGCAGCGTGTGGGCGCTCGAGCAGGCCGGCGTGCACCCGCTGCTGGCGCAGCTGTTCGCTGCGCGCGGCGTGCGCAGCAACGACGAACTCGACGACGGCCTCGCCCGCCTGATCCCGCCGGCCGAGCTGCACGGCGCGCAGGCCGCCGCGGTGCTGCTGGCCGACGCGATCGCGGCGCGCAAGCGCATCTGCGTGGTCGCCGACTACGACTGCGACGGCGCCACCGCCTGCGCGGTCGCGTTGCGCGGGCTCGCGCTGCTGGGTGCAGCGCCCGGCACGCTGCGGCACATCGTGCCCGACCGCGCGGTGCACGGCTACGGGCTGACGCCGACGATCGTCGACCTGGCCCTCGCGCAGCAGCCCGGTCCGAAACCCGACCTGCTGCTCACCGTCGACAACGGCATCGCGAGCATCGCCGGCGTTGCGCATGCCCGCGCGATGGGTCTCGACGTGCTGGTCACCGACCACCACCTGCCCGCCAAGGAAGGCGAGCAGGTCGTGCTGCCGGACGCCAGCGTGATCGTCAACCCGAACCAGCCCGGCTGCGCCTTCCCGAGCAAGAACCTGGCGGGCGTCGGCGTGATGTTCTACGTGCTGCTCGCGCTGCGCACCGAATTGCGCGCACGCGGTGCCTTCAGCGCCGAGCAGCAGCCGCGTCTCGACGCGCTGCTCGACCTGGTCGCGCTCGGCACGGTGGCCGACGTGGTGCGGCTCGATGCGAACAACCGCCGGCTGGTCGCGCAGGGCCTGCGGCGCATCCGCGCCGGCAAGATGCACGCCGGCATCGCCGCGCTGTTCAGCGCGGCCGGGCGCGATGCGTCGCGCGCCACCGGCTTCGACTTCGGCTTCGCGCTCGGGCCGCGCATCAACGCGGCCGGCCGGCTGTCGGACATGWCGCTSGGCATYGARTGCCTGCTGACCGACGACSCGGCGCGCGSCGMKSAGCTSGCGCARAYGCTGGACRSCATCAACCGCGAGCGCCGCGASGTCGAGGCCGGCATGCGCGAGCAGGCCGAGGCCATGCTCGAGACGCTGATGCCCGAGGGCGATGCGCCGCCGGCACTCGCCATCTACGACCCCGAGTTCCACGAAGGCGTGGTCGGCATCGTCGCCGGGCGGCTGAAGGACCGGCTGCACCGGCCGA
Source organism: Rhizobacter sp. P1_G5 (assembly GCF_056405435.1). Taxonomy (NCBI): domain Bacteria; kingdom Pseudomonadati; phylum Pseudomonadota; class Betaproteobacteria; order Burkholderiales; family Sphaerotilaceae; genus Rhizobacter; species Rhizobacter sp. P1_G5. The sequence continues at coordinate 2,055 of NZ_JBFUCB010000055.1, forward strand.
CCTTCGTGTTCGCGCTCGGCCAGGATGGCTTGCTGAAGGGCTCGGGCCGCTCGATCCCGGGCTTCCACCTGCGCGATGCGCTCGACCTCGTCACCAAGCGCCACCCGGGCGTGCTGAAGCGCTTCGGCGGGCATGCGATGGCGGCGGGCTGCACGCTGGCCGAAGAGGATTTCGACACCTTCGACGGCGCGCTGCAGCAGGTGGCCCGCGAGTGGCTCGATGCGGCGACGCTGTCGCGCACGCTGCTGACCGACGGGCCGCTGGCGGCCGAGTATTTCAATGCCGAGACGGTGCGCTCGCTCGATGCGCAGGTGTGGGGCCAGGCCTTCGAGCCGCCGCTGTTCTGCGACGAGGTCGAGGTCGTGTCGCAGCGCCTGGTGGCCGAGAAGCACCTGAAGCTGTCGGTGCGGCATGCGGGCGCGCTGCGCGATGCGATCTGGTTCGGCCACACCGCGCCGGTGGGCACGCGGGTGCGGCTCGCCTACCAGTTGCGCGTCGACGAATACAACGGCCAGCAGCGGGTGCAGATGGTCGTGGAAGGAGCCGGATGAAAGCGATGATGCGGGCGGCGCTGGTCGCCTCGATGTGCGTGGCGGGTGCTGCCGCGCAGGCGGCGGTCGACGTGGTGACCGTCGCGACCGGGCTGCAGAACCCGTGGGGCCTGGCCTTCCTGCCCGATGGCCGCATGCTCGTCACCGAGCGCCCGGGCCGCCTGCGCATCGTCGCGGCCGATGGCCGGCTCGGCGCGCCGCTGCAGGGCCTGCCGGAGGTCGACGCGCGCAGCCAGGGCGGGCTGCTCGACGTCGCGCTCGACCCGAAGTTCGCGAGCAACGGCCTCGTCTACTGGAGCTATGCCGAGGCCGGCAGCCGCAGCGAGGCCGACAAGAACGGCACCGCGGTCGCGCGCGGCCGGCTGCAAGGCGACAAGCTGACCGGCGTCAGCGTGATCTTCCGGCAGCTGCCGAAGGTGAAGAGCACCGCGCACTTCGGCTCGCGGCTGGTGTTCGGGCGCGACGGCCGCCTGTTCGTCACGCTCGGCGACCGCTACCTGATGCGCGACGACGCACAGAACCTCGGCAACCACCTCGGCAAGGTGGTGCGCATCGAAACCGACGGCGGCGTGCCGGCCGACAACCCGTTCGTCAGGACGGCGGGTGCGCGGCCGGAGCTGTGGAGCATCGGCCACCGCAACCTGCAGGGTGCCGCGCTGAACCCGTGGACTGGCGCGCTGTGGACGCATGAGCACGGCCCGCAGGGCGGCGACGAGGTCAACCTCGATGGGGCCGGCAGGAACTACGGCTGGCCGGTGATCACCTACGGCTGCGAGTACGGCAGCTGCGCCGCGATCGGCGAGGGCAAGGCCAAGGCCGGCATGGAGCAGCCGCTGACGTACTGGGTGCCGTCGATCGCGCCGAGCGGCATGGCCTTTCTCACGAGCGATCGCTACCCGGGCTGGAAGGGCAGCCTGTTCGTCGGCGCGCTGGCGGGGCAGATGCTGGTGCGGCTGCAGCTCGACGGCGACAAGGTCGTCAAGGAGGAGCGGCTGCTGACCGAGCTGCACGAGCGCATCCGCGACGTGCGCCAGGGGCCCGACGGGTTCCTGTACCTGCTGACCGACAACAACCCCGGGCGCGTGCTGCGCGTCACGCCCTGAGGAGAAAGGCCGTTCGGGCTGAGCTTGTCGAAGCCTTGGCGGCATGCGAACGGGTGGCGGGTTACCCCTGCGGCGATGCAGCCTGAGCAGGCTCCCTACAATGTCCTCCGTGAGCCAACCTGCTGTATGGACCAACGCCGACCTGCACTGCCATTCCGCGGTGTCGGACGGCACGCTGCAACCCGAGGAACTCGCGGCGCGCGCGAAGGCCAACGGCGTCGAACTCTGGGCGCTGACCGACCATGACGAGGTCGGCGGCCAGCAGCGTGCCCGGGCGGCGGCGCTGGCGCTGGGCCTGCCCTACCTGACCGGCACCGAGATCTCGGTGACCTTCGCCGGCACCACGGTGCACATCGTCGGGCTCGGCTTCGATGCCGACGATGCGCAGCTCGTCGCCGGCCTCGCCGCGACGCGCGGCGGCCGCGAGGAGCGCGCCCGCGAGATGGCCGCGGGCCTGGCCGAGGTCGGCATCCACGGCGCCTACGAGGGCGCGTTGAAATACGTCGGCAACCCGGAGCTGATCTCGCGCACGCACTTCGCGCGGCACCTGGTGGAGAGCGGCGTCTGCCAGGACACGCACGAGGTCTTCCGCAAGTTCCTCGTCGAGGGCAAGCCGGGCTACGTGCCGCACCGCTGGGCAAAGCTCGGCGACGCGGTGCGCTGGATCCGCGAGGCGCACGGCATCGCGGTGATCGCGCACCCGGGGCGCTACAAGTTCACCGCCAACGAGGAATACGCGCTGTTCACCGAATTCAAGGTGCATGGCGGGCGCGGGGTCGAGGTGATCACCGGCAGCCACTCGAACACCGACTTCATCAAGTACGCCGACATGGCGCTCGAGTTCGAGCTGCTCGCGTCGCGCGGTTCCGATTTCCACAGCCCCGACGAGAGCCACGTCGACCTGGGCACGCTGCCGCCGCTGCCGGGCAAGCTGACGCCGGTGTGGGAAGCGCTCGTCGACCGCGTGCAGCTCCCGTGACCCGACGATCGTGACAGGACAGCGCCCCGCCCGGGGCATCGCGCTGATCGCCCTGGCGGCGCTGTGCTTCGCGACCATGGACACGACGATCAAGTACCTCGGCGCCTTCCTGCCGGTGCTGTTGATCCTGTGGGCGCGCTATGCCTTCCAGGCGGTCTCGATGGGGATCTGGCTGCTGCGCTCGAAGACCGCGGGCTTTCGCACCGCGCACCCGCGTTTCCAGCTGGCGCGCGGCGCGCTGCTGCTGGCCACCAGTGCGCTGAGCTTCTTCGGCGTGCAGCAGATGCCGGTGGCCGAATTCACCGCGATCAACATGCTGACGCCGGTGGTCGTGACGCTGCTGGCGGCCTGGGTGCTGCACGAGCGGGTGTCGACGCTGCGCTGGGCGCTGGTGTGCGCGGCCTTCGTCGGCGCGATCATCGTGATCCGACCGGGCAGCGGGCTGTTCGGCTGGGCGGTGCTGTTCCCGCTGGCCGGCGCCCTCACCTACGCGAGCTTCCAGGTGCTGACGAGCAAGCTGTCGGCGCTGGAGAGCCCGTACACGACGCACTTCTACACCGGCCTGACCGGCGCGCTGGTGCTGACGCCGGTGCTGTTCCTCTTCAGTGCGATCGACACCGACGGCACGCTGTTGGCTGCGCCGCCGCAGCAGCTGGTGCTGCTGCTGGTGATCGGCGCGCTCGGCACGGTGGGCCACCTGTTCCTGATCCTCGCGCTGGGCCTCGCGCCGACGGCGACGCTGATGCCCTTCATCTACCTGCAGATCGGCGTGGCGGCGGCGGTGAGCTGGGCGGTGTTCCGCTACGTGCCGGACGGCTGGGCCTGGGTCGGCATGGGCGTGATCGCGGTGTGCGGTGCGGCGAGCGCGTGGCTGAACATGCGCAAGACCGCGGCGCACCCCGCGACATCGACAGTAGCGGCCGACACGATCGCGGATTAGCATCGCGGCCCATGCCGCAATTCTTCGAAGTCCATCCCGAGAACCCGCAACAGCGCCTGCTGAAGCAGGCCGCGCAGATCCTGCACGACGGCGGCATCGCCGCGGTGCCGACCGATTCGAGCTATGCGCTGGTGTGCCACCTCGACGACAAGGCGGCGGCCGAGAACCTGCGGCGCATCCGCGGCGTCGACGACAAGCACCACCTGACGCTGCTGTGCCGCGACCTGTCGGAGCTGGCGAGCTACGCCCGCGTCGACAACCGGCAGTACCGGCTGATGAAGCATRCGACGCCGGGGCCGTTCACCTTCATCCTCGAGGCGACGAAGGAAGTGCCGCGGCGCGTGTCGCACCCGTCGCGCCGCACCATCGGCCTGCGCGTACCGGACCACAGGATGCTGCTGCAGCTGCTCGACATCTTCGGCGAGCCGTTGCTGTCGACCACGCTGATCGCGCCGGGGGAGACCGAGCCGATGAACGACCCGGATGAGATCCGCGAGCGTTTCCAGGGCCAGGTGCAGGCGGTGGTCGATGCGGGCGCATGCCCGCGCGAGCCGACGACGGTGGTCGACCTGACGACAGACGAGCCGGTGCTGTTCCGTTTGGGAAGGGGAGACCCCGCCCTGCTGGGACTGCCAGTGGACTGAGACAACTCAGGCGGTGGGCGCGACCAGCAACCCGTCGTCCTTCAGCTTGAACTGCCGCACCGCATCCACCAGCCGCGCCGCCTGCTGCTGAAGACTGTCCGCCGCAGCAGCCGATTGCTCGACCAGCGCCGCGTTCTGCTGCGTCACCTGCTCGATCTGCATCACCGAATCGCTGACCAGGCCGATGCCGGCCGTCTGCTCGCCGGTCGCGGTGCTGATCTCGTCGATCAGCTCGGCCACCCGCTTCACCTGCGCCACGACATCCTTCATCGTCACGCCCGCATCGCCCACCAGCTGCGTGCCGGCTGCCACCTTCTCGACGCTCGCGCCGATCAGCGCCTTGATCTCCTTGGCCGCCTGCGCGCTGCGCTGCGCGAGGCTGCGCACCTCGCTGGCCACCACCGCGAAGCCGCGGCCCTGCTCGCCGGCGCGCGCCGCTTCCACCGCCGCATTCAGCGCGAGGATGTTGGTCTGGAACGCGATGCCGTCGATCACGCCGATGATGTCGCTGATCTTGCGCGAGCTGGCGCTGATCTCCTCCATCGTCGTCACCACCCTGCCGACCACGTCGCCGCCCTGCACCGCCACCTGGCGGGCCGAGCTCGCGAGCTGCGTGGCCTGGCGCGCGGTGTCGGCATTCGCCCGCACCGTCGCGGTGATCTGCTCCATCGACGCTGCCGTGCGCTGCAGGTTCGAGGCCTGCTCCTCGGTGCGCTGCGACAGGTCGGCGTTGCCGCCGGCGATCTGGCTCGAGCCGGTCGCGATGCTGTCCGAGCCGGCCCGCACCGCGCCGACCACCCGCACCAGGCTGTCGTTCATCACCTGCAAGGCACCGAGCAGCTGCCCGGTCTCGTCGCCGCTGCGCACCTCGATGCGCGAGGTCAGGTCGCCGGCCGCCACCGTCTCGGCCACCAGCACCRCGCGCCGCAGCGCACCGGTGATCGAGCGGCTGATCACCAGGCTGATGGCGACCGCGCACAGCGCAGCCACACCGGCCAGCACCAGTGTCGTGACGATCCCCGCGCGGCCCGAAGCCTGGGCCTGGCGCGCGGCGTCCTGCATCTGCGTTTCCTGGAAGCGAACCATGTCGAGCGAAGCGGCCAGGTAGGCGTCCTGCAGCGGCCGCACTTCCTTCAGCAGGAAGTTGCGCGCCGCATCCGGCAGGTTGGCCTGCAGCAGCGTGACCACCTTCTGGCGCTTCTTGACGTAGGCGTCACCGCTTTCCTGCAAGGCCTTCAGCAGCTCGTCGCCCTTGGGCGAGGCGCCGGTCGCGGCCAGCTTCTCGCGCAGCTGCGAGATCTCGCGCGTGGCCTCGCTGACCTTCGTGATGTAGCCCTTGACCTCGGCCTCGTCACCGACGGCCAGCACCGCGCTGCGCAGGTGGTTGGCCTGCTTGTTGACGGCGCGGTCGATCTCGGTGGCCAGCGCGATCTGGCCGTAGCCCTCGCTGACGATCTCGGCCGTGGCCGCATTGATGGCGCGGATGCGCCACACCGACACGCCGGTGATCAGCACCAGCAACAGGATCACGACGCCGAAACCCAGGCCCAGCCGCGTCCCGATCTTCATCCGGTTGACGAAATTCATGTTGTCTCCTGAATCGCCCGCGCAGCCTGGGCGGCTGCAACGGGATCAGGAGGCTATCGGCGCGGCCCGGCACCGACTTGAGTACGAGCGGACCCTATTTCGTCAGGATCAGCTTGCCGAGCGACGTTTGCCGCAAACGGTACTCGATGCCGTGGTGGTCGATGATGACCAGCGTTTCCCCGGCGAAGACCGCGTCGCTGGTGATGCAGCGCAGCGGACCTGCCGCGCCGCCGCCGACCGGCTGCACGCGGGGAGAACGGACGGGCGCCGCGGGCAGGGCCTGCGCGGCGGAGGACAGGTGGGTGGAGGTGTGCATGGCTTGCAGTTTAAATGCGAACCGTTCGCATCTACAAGCCCCCTCGTCTGCAAATCCCCTGCGCCGGCCCGGCTTTCGCCGCATGGAGCTGACGTATCAGACCTTCAGCGCCGCGGTGACGACGATCTCGATCCGGTAGGCCGGGTTCGCCAGCTTCGCCTGCACGGTGGCCCGCGGCGGGGCATCGCCGGGGGCGACCCAGTCGTCCCAGACCTCGTTCATGCCGGCGAAATCGGCCATGTCGGCCAGGAAGATCTGCGCCATCAGGATGTGCGCGTTGTCGGTGTGCGCTTCGGCGAGCAGCCGGTCGACCATCGCCAGCACCTGGCGGGTCTGGCCACGGATGTCCTGCGTGGTGTCGTCGGGCACCTGGCCGGCGAGGTAGACCGTGCCATGGTGGATGGCCATGTCGGAATAGCGGTCCTCGACGTGGAAACGCCGTACGGCGTGGGTCATGGCTTGGCTCCGTGGTCGGAATGTTTGTGGGAATGCTTGTGCGGGTGTTGCGGCGGGTGTTGGTGCTGATGTTGCGGCTGATGTTGCGGCGGATGCCCCTTGGCCGCCGCAGCCGCCGCCTTCTTGCTGCCGAGCTTGCTCTCGGTGCCGGCGATCAGCTTCTGGATGTTGGGCAGGTGGCGCCAGACCAGCAGCAGGCTCATCACGACGATCGCGCCGGCGAGCGGGCCGCCGTCCCAGATCAGCAATTGGTAGAACGGCGCGAAGACCGCCGCCACCAGCGCCGCCAGCGACGAGTAGCGGAAGAAGCCCGCGATGATGATCCAGGTGAGCAGCGTCGCCGCGCCCAGCCACGGGTTGAACGCGAGCAGCACGCCGGCCGCGGTGGCGACGCCCTTGCCGCCCTGGAAGCGGAAGAACACCGGCCACAGGTGGCCGACGAAGGCCGCCAGCCCGACCAGCGCCACGGTGCCCTCGCGCAGCCCGAAACGCGCACCGAACAGCACCACCAGCAGCACCGGCACGTAGCCCTTCAGCGCATCGAGCAGCAGCGTCAGGATGGCCGCGGTCTTGTTGCCCGAGCGCAGCACGTTGGTCGCGCCCGGGTTGCCCGAGCCGTAGCTGCGTGGATCGTTCAGGCCCATGGCCCGGCTGACGATCACGGCGAACGACAGCGAGCCGATCAGGTAGGCCGCGATCACGGCGGCAACGGTGTAGAGAGTCTCCATGGGGTCTTGGCCGCGGGCGCGGGGCGTCCGGCTGGCAGTTTCGGCTGGGCGCCTATTCTGCACCGGCGCACTGCACCGGCCTGGCCCCGAGCAGGCTCGTCAGCACGCCGGGCGAGATGCCGACCAGGTAGCCGCGCCGCCCGCCGTTGATGTAGATGCCGGGCAGCTCGAGGATGCCGGCCTCCACGTACACCGGCATCGCCTTGCGGGTGCCGAACGGCGAGGTGCCGCCGACCAGGAAGCCGCTGTGGCGCTGCGCCACCTCGGGCTTGCACGGCGCGACCTTCTTCGCGCCGATCTGTCGCGCGAGGTTCTTCGTGCTGACCTGGCGATCGCCGTGCATCAGCACGATCAGCGGCGCGGCGGTCTCGTCCTCCATCACCAGCGTCTTGACGACGTGGTGCTCGTCGACGCCGAGCTGGCGCGCCGATTCGGTGGTGCCGCCATGCTCGACGTAGTCGTAGAGGTGTTCGGTGAACGCGATGCCGTTCTTGCGCAGCAGCTGCGTCGCGGGGGTCTCGGAAGCGTGGTCCTTGCGTGCCATGTCCGCGAGTGTAGGGAATCGCTCTGTATCACTCTTTGTCCGATCGGATTGCGTACACAGCACGGGACAAAACGGCCGCGTTCACGACACACCCCGGATACGTCGGACCGGCTCAATGACGCATCCCAACACGAGAGGTTCGCCATGTCCGAGAAGATCGATCTCCAACGCCGCCACCTGTTCGGTGCAGCAGCCCTGGGCTTCAGCGCGCTGCAGCTGGGCCTGGTCACGCCCGCTGCGGCGCAGTCGTCGCGCGCCACGCTGCCCGACATCAAGCCCGGCACCAACACCTCGTTCGGCGCGCTGAAGCAGGTCGACGCCGGCGTGCTGAGCGTCGGCTACGCCGAAGCCGGTCCGGCCGACGGGCCGGTGGTGATGCTGTTCCACGGCTGGCCCTACGACATCCACACCTATGTCGACGTGGCGCCGCTGCTGGCCTCGGCGGGCTACCGCGTGATCGTCCCGTTCCTGCGCGGCTACGGCACGACGCGCTTCCTGTCGGCCGACACGCCGCGCAACGGCCAGCAGGGCGCCATCGCGCAGGACGTGATCGCGCTGATGGACGCGCTGAAGATCGACCGGGCCGTGATGGCCGGCTGCGACTGGGGCGCGCGCACCGCCTGCATCGTCGCGGTGCTGTGGCCGCAGCGCACGAAGGCGCTGGTGTCGGTCAGCGGCTACCTGGTGACCAACGTGCAGGCCGGCCAGCAGCCGCTGCCGCCGGCGGCCGAGCTGCAGTGGTGGTACCAGTTCTACCTGACGACCGAACGCGGCCGCCGCGGCTACGACGCGAACCGCCATGCGTTCGCGAAGCTGATCTGGCAGACGGCGTCGCCGCAGTGGCGTTTCGACGATGCGACCTTCGACCGCTCCGCCAAGGCGCTGGACAACCCCGACCACGTCGCGATCGCGGTCCACAACTACCGCTGGCGGCTCGGCCTCGCAGCCGGCGAATCGAAGTACGACGAGATCGAGGCGAAGCTGGCCACCGCGCCGCGCATCACGGTGCCGGCCATCACGCTGGAAGGCGATGCCAACGGCGCGCCGCACCCGGAACCGTCGGCGTATGCCGGGAAGTTCACCGGCCCGTACGAGCACCGCAACGTCTCCGGCGGCATCGGCCACAACCTGCCGCAGGAAGCGCCGCGTGCGTTCGCGCAGGCGGTGATCGACGTCGCGAAGGCATGAGCCCGCATCCTTTTTCAACCCACGGTATCCATCCCATGAAGACACTCCTCTCCCTCACCCTCGTCGCCGCCACGTTCAGCATGGCCGCCACCGCACACGCTGCCGATGCGAAGGACGCCTCGAAGCCCGCTGTCGTGATCGTCCACGGCGCCTTCGCCGACGGCTCCGACTGGGCCAAGGTCATCCCGCTGCTGCAGGCCAAGGGTGTCAGCGTCACTGCGGTGCAGAACCCGCTGAGCTCGCTGGAAGACGACGTGGCCGCCGCGAAGCGGTCCATCGATGCGCAGCCGGGCAAGGTCGTGCTGGTCGGCCATTCGTGGGGCGGCACGGTGATCACCGAAGCCGGCAACAACGACAAGGTCGCCGCGCTGGTCTACGTCGCCGCGTTCGCGCCGGACGCCGGCCAGTCGACCGCCGACGCCGGCAAGGGCTATGCACCGGCCCCGGGGCTGGCCCACCTCGTCAGCGACGCCTCGGGCTTCCTGCGCCTGAGCGAGGAAGGCATGGCGAAGCACTTCGCCCCCGACCTGCCGGCGAAGCAGACCTCGGTGATGTTCGCGACGCAGGGCCCGATCCTCGGCAAGGCCTTCGGTCAGCCCGTCACGACCGCCGCCTGGAAGACCCGGCCGAGCTGGTTCGTCGTCGCGTTGAACGATCACATGATCCCGCCGCCGCAGCAGCAGGATATGGCGAAGAAGATCGGCGCCACCGTGACCGATCTGAAGACCAGCCACGTCCCGCAGCAGGTGCAGCCCGAGAAGGTCGCCGCCGTGATACTCGCCGCCGTGCAAGCTGTTCGCTGAGGCCCGCCATGTCCATCCTCCACCGCATCACGTCGCTGGGCCGGCCGCTGACCCTGCTGGCCGTGCTGGCCGCCTGCCTCGCAACGCCCGCGGCCCACGCGGCCGAGCCGCCGATGCCAYGCCTGGACGGCGCGGTCGGCTGGCTCAACTCACCGCCGCTGACGCTCGAGTCGCTGCGCGGCAAGGTGGTGCTGGTGGATTTCTGGACGTACTCGTGCATCAACTGCCTGCGCACGCTGCCCCACGTGCGGGCCTGGGCGCAGCGCTACACGGCCCAGGGCCTGGTGGTGGTCGGTGTGCACACGCCGGAGTTCGCGTTCGAGAAGAACCTCGCGAACGTCGAGCGCGCGACCAAGGACCTGAAGATCGACTTCCCGGTCGCGATCGACAGCAACTACGCGATCTGGCGCTCGTTCCAGAACCGCGCCTGGCCGGCGTTCTACCTCGTCGATGCGCAGGGCCTCATCCGCCACCGGCAGTTCGGCGAAGGCGACTTCGACACCGCGGAGAAGATGATCCAGGCGCTGCTGAAGGAATCGGGCAGCGAGGCGGCGCGCAAGCCGGCGCCCTCCGTCGCGCTGGACACCCGCGGCATCGGCCTGCCGCCCGACATGGCGAACGCGAAGTCGCAGGAAACCTACGTCGGCTACCAGCAGGCGGAAGGTTTCTCGTCACCGGGCGGGATCGTTCCCGAACGCAGCCACCTGTACGCGCCGGGCACGCCGCGGGTGAACGAATGGGGGCTGTCGGGCGAGTGGACGGTGCGACCCGAGTTCGCCGAGCTGGGCCGCGCCGGCGGCAGCGTGGTGTATCGCTTCCATGCGCGCGACCTGCACCTGGTGCTCGGCCGCGCATCGGCCGGCATGCCGGTGCGCTTCCGGTTGACGCTGGACGGCAAGCCGCCCGGTGCCGACCACGGTGTCGACACCGATGCCGACGGCAACGGCGTGATCGACGCCGAGCGCCTGTACCAGCTGGTGCGCCAGCAGGGCCGCATCGGCGACCGGACCATCGAGATCCGCTTCCTCGACCCGGGGGCCCGGGCGTTTGCGTTCACCTTCGGCTGAGCCGGCGAGCGCCTGCAGCGCGCGCCGTCACTGCGCCGGGTCGCGGTGCGTCCAGCGGATCGCGTCGATCTCGGCCAGCAGCTCCGGCGACAGCGTCGTGCCCCAGGCCGCCAGGTTCTCGTCCAGCTGCGCGAGCGACGTGACGCCGATGATGGTGCTCGCGACGCGCCGGCTGCCGTAGACGAAGGCGAGCGCGAGCTGCGTCGGCGAGAGGCCGTGGCGCCGTGCCAGCGCGTTGTACAGGCGCGCGGCGGCCAGCGCCTCGGGGCGGCCCCAGCGGCCCTTCTTCATGCCGTCGAAGATCGCCAGYCGCCCGGGCTTGTCGGCGGCATCGAAGCCGATCTCGTCGTACTTGCCGGTCAGCGCGCCGAACGCGAGCGGCGAGTAGGCGAGCAGCGAGACCTGCTCGCGGTACAGCGTCTCGTCGAGCCCGTTGTCGAGCGCTCGGCTGGTCAGCGCATACGGGTTCTGCACGGTGGCGATGCGCGGCAGCCCATGCTGGCCGGCCAGCCGCACGAATTCGCCGACGCCCCACGGCGTCTCGTTCGACAGCCCGATGTGCCGCACCTTGCCGGCCTTCACCAGCCCGGCCAGCGCCTGCAGCTGCTCGTGGATGCTGCTGAATTCGGCATCCTTGGACGGATCGAAATACAACGCACCGAAGGTCGGCACGTTGCGGTTCGGCCAGTGGATCTGGTAGAGGTCGATCACGTCGGTGCGCAGGCGCTTCAGGCTGTCGTCGCAGGCCTGCACGATCTCGGCCGGCAGCAGGTTCGCGCTGCCGCCGCGCACCCAGTCCATGCTGCGGCCGGGGCCGGCCACCTTGGTCGCGAGCACCACCTTCTGGCGCACGCCGGGCCGGGCCGCGAACCAGTTGCCGACGATGCGTTCGGTGGCGCCGTAGGTCTCGCGGCGCGTCGGCACCGCGTACATCTCGGCGGTGTCGATGAAGTTGATGCCGCGCGCGACGGCTTCGTCGAGGATGCGGTGCGCCGCAGCTTCGTCGACCTGTTCGCCGAAGGTCATCGTGCCGAGGCAGATCGGGGTGACGCGCAGGTCGCTGCGGCCGAGCGGGAGGGTGGTGAAGGTCGTCATCCGGCCAGTTTAGGGAGATTTCCGGAACCGCGTGCCCGCTCCTCTTCCTCCAGCCGCAGCACGCGCCGCTGCACCTTGCCGGTGGTCGTCATCGGCAGCGCGTCGATGAACTCGATCTCCTTCGGGTACTCGTAGGGCGCGAGCCGGCCCTTCACATGCGCCTGCAGCTGCTCGACCAGCGCCGCATCGCCGGCCACGCCGGCCGCCAGCACCACGTAGGCCTTGACCAGCGCGCCGCGCTCGGCATCGGGCTTCGGCACCACCGCCGCGTTCGCGACGGCCGGGTGMTTGACCAGGCAGTTCTCGATCTCGCTCGGCCCGATCCGATAGCCTGCTGCCTTGAACACGTCGTCGCTGCGGCCCTGGTACCAGAGGTAGCCGTCGTCGTCCATCAGCGCGGTGTCGCCGGTGCGGCACCAGCTGTCGTCGGGGTCGCCGGTGAACTTGGCGCGCGTCGCGCCGTCGTTCTTCCAGTAGCCGAGGAAGAAGACCGGGTCGGGCGTGCCGTGCACGTCGCGGCGGTGCACCGCGACGTCGCCCGGCGTGCCGCGCGGGCATTCGCGGCCGGCGTCGTCGAGCACCGCGACGCGGTGGCCCGGGTAGGCGCGGCCCATGCTGCCCGGGCGCGCCGGCCAGCCGGGCTGCGCGCGGCCTTCGGCATCCAGGTATTCGGTGCAGTTGCCGACCACGTAGTTGATCTCGGTCTGGCCGAACATCTCGTTGACGGTGATGCCGAGCTGCTCGCGGCACCAGGCGAACACCGCGTCGCCGACCGCCTCGCCGGCGCTCATCACCGTGCGCAGCCGCAGCGCGTAGCGTCCGCGCGGCGACGGCACGGCCTTCATCATCGCCTTCAGCGCGGTCGGGAACAGGAAGGTGTTGGTGACGCCGTAGCGCGCCATCAGCTCGAAGGCCTTCTCGGGGCTGAAGCGCCCCTGGTACGCGACGATCTCGCGGCCGAAGTACAGCGTGGGCAGCAGCGCGTCCATCAGCCCGCCGGTCCAGGCCCAGTCGGCCGGGCTCCAGAACACCTCGTCGCGGCGCGGGAACCAGTTCTGGCTCGCGACGAAGCCGCTCAGGTTGCCGATCAGCGCCTGCTGCGGCAGCAGTGCGCCCTTCGGCGGGCCGGTGGTGCCGCTGGTGTAGATCAGGATCGCCGGGTCGGCGGCCCGCGTCGTGACGGGCACGAAGCCGCCCTCGTCCTGCTGCAGCAGCGTGTCCCAGTCGACATCGCCCTGCCCGGCCGCCGCGCCGGCCGCGACGATGCAGCGCAGCGCCGGGCACTGCGGCCGCACCGCACGCAGCGCGGCGATCGAGGCCTCGTCGCCGATCGCGACACCGGCCTCGCTGTGCTGCAGCCGGAACTCGAGCGCCTCGGGGCCGAACAGCACCGACAGCGGCATCGCGACCGCGCCCAGCTGGTGCAATGCCATGTGGGCGACGGCGGTCTCGATGCGCTGCGCCATCACGATCGCGACGCGGTCGCCGCGCCGCACGCCGAGCCGCTGCAGCGCCGCCGCGAGCCGGCGCGAACGGGCCTGCAGCTGGCGCCAGCTGCAGGTGCGGCGCGTGCCGTCCTCGTGCTCGTGGCGGATCGCGATCGCGTCCGGCGTCTCGCGCGCCCAGCGGGCGCAGCAGGCCTCGCCGATGTTGAAATCCGCCGGCACCTGCCAGCGGAAGGTGGAATGCAGGGCCGCGTAGGAATCGGCCATGCCCATTGACTCAGGCGCCGAAGCGGGCCAGCTCATCGCCGGTGATGCGGCAGATGCGCCAGTCGGGCAGCATCGTCGCGCCCATGCGCTCGTAGAAGCGGATGGCGTTCTCGTTCCAGTCGAGCACGCTCCACTCGAAGCGGCCGTAGCCGCGATCGACCGCCAGCCGCGCGAGCCGCGTCAGCATGGCCTCGCCGACGCCCTCGCCGCGGTGCGCGGGCTGCACGTACAGGTCTTCGAGGTAGAGCCCCGGCTGCGCGAGGAAGGTGGAGAAGTTGGTGAAGAACAGCGCGAAGGCGATCACCTCGCCGTCGGCCTCGGCCACCATCGCCTCGGCGACGGCCTTTTCGCCGAACAGGTGCGGCCGCAGCTTCTCGGGGGTGACCTGCAGCAGGTGGGTCAGTTTCTCGAACTCGGCGAGTTCGCGGATCAGGCCGACGATCGGCACGACATCGCGCAGTTCGGCGGCGCGCAGCGCGTAGGCGGGGTTGCCGTCGAGCGGCATCGGGGAGGAGGGCATCCGCCGATTGTCTCTCAGCCTCTACCCTTCAGCCCCCGTCCCTCGGCCCCCCAGATCAGGCGGCCAGCCGCTCCCAGGCGGCGGCCGGGGTGGCGCGCGCCGGCTGCGGCCAGATCACGCAGACGGTGCGCGGGGGCAGCAGGTGCTGGCGAAAGAACGCGACGGCCCGCGCGGGGTGCGCCGCTGCCAGCACGGCGCGGATGGCCGGCTCGCCGGCCGCGGCGTCCAGCACCACGTTCGAGCCGGTCGAGCCCATCACACCGATGCGCCCCGGCGGGTGGCCGCGGTCCAGCAGGTAGTCGACGGCGCCGAGCAGGTCGTCGCGCTCGCGCTGCCCGGAGCCGCCACGCCGCTGGATCACCAGCACCGACAGGCCTTGCGTGCGCAGCGCCTGTGCCAGCGCGCGGTTGCGCCGGCCGTCACGACCGTTGACCAGGACCACCGCGGCGCGTCCGCCCGGCACCGGCAGGTACTCGGCGCGGACCAACGCCCGGCCACCGCGTGCCGCGAAACCCACCGTGTCGAGCACCGATCCGGCGCGCGCCGGTGGCTTCGGGCGCACCCGTGCGCGGCGGTACGCCGCTGTCAGCCAACCCGTGGCGCAGGCGATGGCGCATCCCGATGCGATGAGCGGCCATGGCGAGCTGAAGTCCATGATGAAAAATCCCCCTGAGCGAAACCGAGTGTCCGAATCCACGCTCTCGCCGTCCTTCAATGTCCTGAAGCCGGCCTGAATCGTTCTGAAAGTCGGTGTCATCGCGTAAATTCGCCGGCTTGGAGGATCCCCTTTGCCTGACCACTACCGCTTCGGACACGTCGCGCTGAATCCGGCCACCCGCCAGTTGCTGATCGACGGCCAGCCGGCGCTGCTGGGCGCGCGCGCCTTCGACCTGCTGCAGGCGCTGGTCGAGCGCAGCGACCGGCTGGTGTCCAAGGGCGAACTGCTGGACCTCGTCTGGCCCGGCCTCGTGGTCGAGGAGAACAACCTGCAGGTGCACGTCTCGGCGCTGCGCAAGCTGCTGGGCGCGCAGGCGATCGCGACCGTGCCCGGGCGTGGCTACCGCTTCACGATGGCCGCGCAGGCGCCTGCCGTGTCCTCCCCCGCACCTGCACCTGCCCCCGCGCTGGCCGCGGCCGCCGTGCCGCCGCGCGACACCCTGCCCGAGCGGCCGGTCGCGCTGCTCGGCCGCGAGCGGGAGCTGCCCGAGCTGCTCGCGCAACTCGACCGCTCGGGCCTGGTGACGCTGGTCGGGCCCGGCGGCATCGGCAAGACCACGCTCGCCCGCGCCGCGGCCCAGGCCGGGCGCCAGGCCTGGGC
>NZ_JBFUCB010000056.1:0-17551 GCF_056405435.1 Rhizobacter sp. P1_G5
GTGCTGGTGTGCGCCGTCGTGCTGGCCGCCAGCTTCGCCGCGAAGCGCTTCGGCCATGGCGTTGCGGGCACCTTGTCGGGCCTGCCGATGATTGCCGGGCCGATCATGGGCTTCGTGCTGCTGCAGGCGCCGCTGTCGCAGGCGCATGCGATCGCGGTGGCGACGATCGTCGCGTAYCCGGCGATGGTGTCGCACATGGTGGCCTTCGCGCACGCGGTGCGGCGCTGGCCGTGGTGGGTGTCGCTGCTGGCGGCGAATGCGGTGTTCCTCGCGGTCGGCGGGTTGCTGGTCTGGATCGCGCTGCCTCTCGCGGCGGCCTGCGTGCTGGCAGCGTTCGCGCCGTGGGCCGGGTCGAGGCTGATGCCGGCGCACCGCCGCGAGCGCACGGTGCTGCACATCCCTTCGGTCGAACTGGTGCTGCGAGTTGCAGCGGCCGCCGCGCTGGCCGCGGCGATCATGGGCGGCGCGCCGGTGTTCCCGGCAGCGATCAGCGGGCTGCTGCTCGCGCTGCCGATCACCGGCAACGTGCTGCCGTGCTTCACGCGGGTGCGGCATGGTGCCGACGCGACGATCGAACTGCTGGCCGGCTTCGTGCGCGGCCTGATCGGCTTCGGCGCGTTCTTCATGGTGCTGGCTCTGGCGCTGCCGGTGCTTGGGGCCGGACTGTCCTACGTAGCGGCCTGGGGGCTGGTGCTGATCGTCGCGTGGGCTCTGCAGCGCCGCCGCGCAGCGCTGACGGTGCCGCCTGTCGCGCCCGATTGAGTCGACCGCCTGGAGATTGCAATGGACGTAACTGGCGTAACCTGAGAGACTGACGAGACCAGGAACACTCCCCGGCCCGAAAAGTTGCCATGGCCCCCATTTCATCCCGCAAGCAGGCGAAATCTGCCAAGTCCTCCCGCACCGCAAAGAGCGGGACTGGAAGTGTCTCCGTGCCGCTGGTCATTGATCTTTCGACCTGGAGCATCCTGGACGCTGAGCTCGCGAATACCCCAGACGTTCAGCAGTTCGACTCCGTCCACCCACTGAGTCCAGGTCTTGCGCGCTCCGTGTTTGAAAAGACCCTCGAGTCTCTGAAGGAGGTCCAGCAGCAACAGGTTGGAGAACTGTCCGCGGGGCAGTTCATCCGGCAGGTCGCCGAGACTCTGGCCGACAAGGCAGATGGGGGAACCCGAGAAGTGCCCGTCATCGAAGGCTGGCAACAGCTTCTGGAACGAGGGCTGAAGAGCAGGACGGCGCTGCTGAAGTCCAAGGAATTCAAGTCGACTTCGCAAGCCAGCGATCTTCTGGGCATTGGAGAGCACGCTGTGCGCAAGCGAGTCAAAGAGCAGAAGTTGTTTGCTTTGCGGACGCCGGGTGACGGAGGGCACCGCATCCCCGCATGGGCACTCGACCCCAAGGTCACTGGTGCGACAACGGCTGCGCTTCTCGCGCAGGCTCGGTCCGCGGACGAATGGCACATCTACCACTTCATGTCCACGCCAAACGGCAGCTTGAACGGACTTCGGCCTTTCGAGTGCCTGATGTCCAACGAAAACCTGCCTCGGGCCAAGGTTCTTGCCAAGGATGAGCTCATCGCCTACCTGAATCTGTCCGCTGGTTCTTCCTTGTTGGAGCCCGTCAGGCGAGCGTTGGAAAGAGAACTCACCGAAGGTCAAGAGACATGAGCGGTCCCTTCCCGGTGCTTGATCCGGCCTTCGTTCTTGCCGTCGAGACGGCCACCAGGGAGACTTTCCATCGGGTCTATTGGTTTGGACAGAACCCGATGAAGCCGAGTGTGGCGGGGGGCAATCGCTATGACTGTCCTGCTGCGCTGCCGCCTTCCGATCAGTTTGGGGTTCTCTACCTCGGCTACGACCTGCCGACGTGCTGGATGGAGACGGTCGTGCGCCAGAACATGGTCCGCCCCGCAGGAACGGACATCCAGATTCCCAAGGCGAAGATGACCGCCCGATGGGCCTGTGAGATCTCTTCCAGGGATCCGCTCGTGCTGGCCCAGTTTGCCGATGAGCCCCTCATCGACCTCGGTGATTGCGCATCGAACGTCATGGAGGACYCCTACCTGCGGACATGGGAGTGGTCGGTGCTGTTGCATGCGCATGCCAACCCTCGAGTCGATGGCCTTCGGTATCGGTCGCGCTTCAAGTCGGGCCAGTTCTGCGTGGCACTGTTCGAGCGAGCCATTTCTGCCAAGGGCCTGACCGTTTCGAACGCACGAAGTGTCGACCCCATGACGTCGACAGAGGCTCAGTCGATCATGCGACGGTACCGCGTGGTGCCCATCTAGGCTGAGTCGCTGATCCCGTCGCTCTGAGTACCTGCCCGTGTTGACAGCGCGTCGGCACCCCTGTAAAAAGAGCGAATGTTCTAGTTGACTAAAAAATAGAACATACGTTTACGGCAGACCTTCCCCGATCAACGACATGGCGCAGCGCGAGCCTCCGGGCCGCCGCATGCACCAGGCAGGAGACAAGCATGACCCGATTCTTCCGCGTCCCGGTGCCGCGTGGTGCCGTGCTGGCTGGTGCGCTGCTGCTGGCAGCGTGCGGCGGCGGCGGCGGTGATACCGCGCCGACCCCACCCCCGGCTGACGCAGGTGCGTCGCCCACCGAGCGGGCCGCCGCCGTGGCCGCGCCCGGCGCCGGCCAATGGACCCCGCTGATCCCGCTGTCGATGGTGACGCCGTCGGCCGCGCTGCTGCCGAACGGCAAGGTGATGCTGTGGGCCTCGTCCGACCGCTTCACCGACGGCGCGCCGAGCGGCCAGACCTACACCACGCTGTTCGACCCGGCCACGCAGACCGCGAGCGAGACGCTGATCACGCAGACCGGCCACGACATGTTCTGCACCGGCACCACCAACCTGCCGGACGGCCGCATCCTCGTCAACGGCGGCAAGGACAGCGCCAAGACGACGGTCTACGACCCGGTCGCCAACGCCTGGAGCACCGGCGCGACGATGACGATCCCGCGCGGCTACAACGCCAACACCATCCTCGCCGACGGCTCGGTCTTCACGCTCGGCGGCTCGTGGAGCGGCGGGCGCGGCAACAAGCACGGCGAGCGCTGGACGGCCGCCGGCGGCTGGGCGCGCCTGACCGGCGTGCCGGTCGATGCGGCGCTCGGCAACGACCCCGATTTCGCGTTCCGCGCCGACAACCACATGTGGCTGTTCCCGGCGCCGAACGGCAAGGTGCTGCATGCCGGGCCGGCCGCGAACATGAACTGGATCGACACCCAGGGCAGCGGCAGCATCACGCCGGCCGGCACGCGCGGCGACGATGCGTACAGCCAGAGCGGCAACGCGGTGATGTACGACATCGGCAAGATCCTGAAGGTCGGCGGTGCGCCGGCCTACGAAGGGCAGAACGCCAACAACCGCGCCTACGT
This sequence comes from Rhizobacter sp. P1_G5, assembly GCF_056405435.1. Classification (NCBI taxonomy): domain Bacteria; kingdom Pseudomonadati; phylum Pseudomonadota; class Betaproteobacteria; order Burkholderiales; family Sphaerotilaceae; genus Rhizobacter; species Rhizobacter sp. P1_G5. The sequence continues at coordinate 3,390 of NZ_JBFUCB010000056.1, forward strand.
GATCGACGTGAACGCCGGCGTCTCGGTGCGCAAGGTCGCGCCGATGGCGTACTCGCGCATCTTCAGCAACGGCGTCGTGCTGCCGAACGGGCAGGTGCTGGTGATCGGCGGCCACAGCTTCGGCCGCCCGTGGTCCGATGACAACTCGGCCCTGGTGCCCGAGCTGTGGGATCCGGCCACCGAGACCTTCGTGCCGCTGCCGCCGATCGGCGTGCCGCGCAATTACCACAGCATCGCGCTGCTGCTGCCCGACGCCCGCGTGCTGACGGCCGGCAGCGGCCTGTGCGGCAGCTGCTCGACCAACCATGCGAACGCGCAGATCCTGACGCCGCACTACCTGCTGAACGACGACGGCACGGCCGCGACGCGCCCGGTGATCAGCACCGCGCCGGCCAGCGCGACGCAGGGCACGAACATCGCGGTGACGACGAATGCCGCGGTCGCGCAGTTCTCGCTGGTGCGCGTCGGCTCGACCACGCACACCGTCAACAACGACCAGCGCCGCATCCCGCTGCAGTTCACCACCACCGGCAGCAATGCGTATTCGCTGGCGCTGCCGTCGAACCCCGGCGTGCTGCTGCCCGGCTACTACATGCTGTTCGCGATGAACGCGGCCGGCACGCCGTCGGTGTCGAAGATGATCCGCATCGGCGGCGATGCCGCGCCGAAGCTCGTGAACCCCGGCACGCAGAGCAGCATCAGCGGCAGCGCGGTGAACCTGGCGCTGGCCGCCACCACGCCGACCGGCACGCTGACCTGGTCGGCGACCGGCCTGCCGCCGGGCCTCGCGATCAATGCGAGCAGCGGCGCCATCACCGGCACGCCGACCACGGTGGGCCAGTACGTGGTCACGGTGAGCACGCGCAACGACGTGGCGGCCAGCAGCACGATGCTGGCGTGGAACGTCACGCCGGTGCTCGGCGCGACGGTGCAGTACGTGATGCTGGAGGCGGTGTCGGAGCAGGGCGGCAACGCCTGGACCTCGATGGCCGAGTTCAACCTGCTCGATCGCGCCGGCGCGGTGATCCCGCGCACCGGCTGGGCGGTGCAGGTCGACAGCCAGGAGGCGGCGAGCGGCCAGAATTCGGGCGCCGCCGCGATCGATGGCGATGCAGCAACCTTCTGGCACACCAAGTACACCGGCGGCAACGCGCCGCTGCCGCACCGCTTCATCGTCAACCTCGGCACGGCGCGCGGCATCGGCGGCTTCAAGTACCTGCCGCGCCCGGCGGCGGGCGGGTTGAACGGCATCATCGCCGGCTGGAACTTCTACATCGGCAACGACGGCGTCAACTGGTCGCTGCTGAAGAGCGGCAACTTCAACGACTTCCCGGACCGCAGTTCGGAGAAGACGGTGACGGTCGACCGCGCACCGGCCATCGCGCCGATCGCCAACCGCAACAACCTGGTCGGCCAGGCGGTGTCGTTCGGCGTCAGCGCCGGCGATCCGGATGGCGATGCGTTGACCTACTCGGCCACCGGCCTGCCGAACGGACTGTCGATCAACGCGACCAGCGGGCTCATCAGCGGCACGGTGAGCACCGTCGGCAACTTCGCGGTGACGGTCGGCGTCAACGACGGGCACGGTGGCACCGCGAGTGCAGCCTTCAGCTGGAACGTCAGCGCGGCGGCCTTCGTGATCGACCCGGTCGCGGTGGCTCCGGTGGTCTCTGGCAGCAGTGTGACCTTCAACGTCGCGTCGAACGGCGGCACCGGCACGCGCTACCGCTGGACCTTCGGCGACGGCACRGCGCAGACGGCGTATTCCACCGCCACGTCGATCGCCCACACCTACGCGGCGCCGGGCCTGTACAGCGTGACGGTGGAGGCGATCGACGCGAACAACGTCGTCACCTCGCGCACCTTCAGGCAGGCCGTGTATGCGGCGGCCACCGCGGCGCGCCCGACCTCGTCGTCGGCGATCGCGCTGGAGCCCGCGACGACGCCGCGTGTGTGGCTGGTGAACCAGGACAACGACAGCGTCAGCGTCTTCAACGGCAGCACGAATGCGCGGGTCGCGGAGATCGCGGTCGGCACGCGGCCGCGCAGCGTGGCACGCGCGCCCGACGGCCGCATGTGGGTCGTCAACAAGGGCGATGCGACGATCAGCATCGTCAATGCCGGCACGCTGGCCGTCGCGCAGACGGTGGCGCTGCCGCGCGCCTCGCAACCGTTCGGCCTCGCCYTCGCGCCGGACGGCAGCGCGGCCTACGTCGCGCTCGAGGGCAGCGGCCAGTTGCTGAAGCTCAATGCCTCGACCGGTGCGACGCTCGGCAGCGTGGCGGTGGGCGCGAACCCGCGGCATGTGTCGGTGACGGCGGCGAGCGACCTCGTGCTGGTGTCGCGCTTCGTCTCGCCGGCGTTGCCGGGCGAGGGCACGGCCAGCSTGCAGACGGCCGTCGGCGGCGTGAAGAAGGGCGGCGAGGTGGTCGTCGTGACGGCCGCGCTGGCGGTGGAGCGCACCGTGGTGCTGCAGCACAGCGACAAGCCCGACAGCCTGCTGCAGGGCCGCGGCATCCCGAACTACCTGGCGCCGGCGGTGATCTCGCCGGACGGCCAGAGCGCCTGGGTGCCGTCCAAGCAGGACAACCTGTTGCGCGGCACGCTGCGCGACGGCAGCAACCTGGACTTCCAGAACACGGTGCGCGCGATCAGCTCGCGCATCGACCTGGTGGGCTGGGCCGAGGACTACGCGGCGCGCATCGACCACGACAACTCCGGCGTCAGCAGCGGCGCGGTGTTCCACCCGACCGGGGCGTTCCTGTTCGTCGCGCTCGAGACGAGCCGCGAGGTGGCGGTGGTGGACCCGGTCGCGAAGGCCGAGATCTACCGCTTCCCGGTGGGGCGTGCGCCGCAGGCGGTGGCGGTGTCGGCCGACGGGCTGAAGCTGTACGTCAACAACTTCATGGACCGCACGCTCGGCGTGTACGACCTGACGCGGCTCGTGAACTTCGGCGAGCTGAACCTGCCGCTGCTCGCGAACRCCGGGGCGGTCGGCACCGAGAAGCTCGCGGCCAATGTGCTGACCGGCAAGAGGCTGTTCTACGACGCGGCCGACACGCGGCTGGCGCGCGATGCCTACATGAGCTGCGCGTCGTGCCACAACGACGGCGGGCAGGACGGCCGCACCTGGGACTTCACCGGGCTCGGCGAGGGCTTGCGCAACACGATCTCGCTGCGCGGGCATGCCGGTGCGCAGGGCAACCAGCACTGGACCGGCAACTTCGACGAGATCCAGGACTTCGAGGGCCAGATCCGCAACTTCGCGCTCGGCACCGGGCTGATGAGCGATGCGCAGTTCAACACCGGCACGCGCTCGCAGCCGCTGGGCGATCGCAAGACGGGCGTCAGCGCCGATCTGGATGCGCTGGCGGCATACGTCGCGTCGCTGAAGGCGAGCGATGCGAGCCCGTACCGCAACGCGAACGGCACGCTGACCGCCGATGCGCTGGCCGGCCAGGTGCTGTTCCGCGGCGCGGGCGGCTGCCTCGCCTGCCACGGCGGCACCGACGTGACCGACAGTGCCGGCGGCGTGCTGCGCAACGTCGGCACGATCAAGGCGTCGTCGGGCAAGCGGCTCGGCCAGACGCTGACCGGGCTGGACACGCCGACGCTGAAGGGCGCGTGGGCGACAGGGCCGTACCTGCACGACGGCTCGGCGGCCACGCTGCTGGACGTGCTGACGACCGCCAACGCGGCCAACCAGCACGGCGCGGCGGGCAGCCTGACGGCGGCGCAGCGCACGCAGCTGGTGGCCTACCTGCAGCAGCTGGACGACAGCAACGATGCGATCAGCGCGGCGACGATCGGTGGCCTGTCGGTGCTGGACACGGCGAACGCGGCGGACTGGTCGGTGCAGGCCAACCTGCAGGCGGCCGGGCTGCAGTTCGGCGATCGCACCTTCACGATCACCGGGTTGCCGGCGGTGCTGTCGGGTTCCCCCTGGTTGCGCACCGCGAACGATTCGAAGACCTTCACGGGCAACCCGACGGCGAGCTTCACGCTGAACCAGCCGGCGGATGTGTATGTGACGGTCGACGACCGCTTCACCGGCGCGTTCTCGTGGATGGCGGGCTGGTCGAACACCGGGCTGAAGATGACGACCGACGAGGCGGGCACGGCACGCAGTTTCAGCGTGTGGACGAAGAGCTTCCCGGCCGGGACGGTGAACCTGGGGCCGGTGGGGTCCGGAGGGAACAGCATGTACAGCGTGGTGGTGCGGTAGGGGACGGTGGCGAACGCACACGAACCGTTCGGACTGAGCCTGTCGAAGTCCTGGTGGCTGGGCGGCGTCTTGGCCCTGTGTGCGGTCGTCGCGTTCGCCGATCCCGTCACCCACCTCGGCCGCCAGCTGTATCGCGGCGAGGTCGCGCTCTCCGGCACGATCAGCGGCCATGCCCAGCCACTGCCGCCGATCGCGACGCGCTGCACCAACTGCCATTCGCGCGACAGTGCGGCGCAAGCCGCCTCAGGCGCCGCCTCGTTCGCGCCGCTGCTGACGCGCGAGCGGCTGCTGGGCCCGATCGCGCGGCGGGGCGGCCCACCGTCGCGCTACGACGAGGCGGCGTTCTGCCGATTGCTGCGCAGCGGCATCGACCCGGCCATCATGCTGATCCCGCGGCAGATGCCGCGCTATGCGATCGACGATGCGCAGTGCAAGGCGCTGTGGGCTTACCTGATCGATGGAGGAGAGACGCGATGACGACGCGGCGAGAGTGGCTTGTCGGTGCGGCTGCCTGCGCGCTGCTGTTGCACGAGGCGCGGGCCCACAGCGTCTTCGGCCCGGTGCAGCCGGCGCTGCCTGCGCCGGCGCTGTCTCTGCAGGACATGGCCGGCAGATCGGTGGCGCTGCCCTCGCTGCTCACCGGACAGGTCACGGCCGTGCAGCTGATGTTCACCGGCTGCAGCGCAACCTGCCCGATCCAGGGCGCGGTGTTCGCCGATGCGCAGGCGCGGCTCGCGAAGGAGAACGCCGGGCTGCGGCTGCTGTCGCTGTCGATCGACCCGCTCGGCGACGACCTGCCGGCGATGCGGGCCTGGCTCGCGAAGTTCGGTGCGCAATCGCCGCGCTGGGCGGCGGCGCTGCCGAAGCTGAAGGATGTCGACCTGCTGCTCGACTTCCTGCGCGGCCGCGCGCCCGGCACCGATCGCCACACCGCGCAGGCCTTCGTGTTCGACCGGCAGGCGCGGTTGGTCTATCGCACCGAGGACATGCCGCAGCCTGAGGAGTTGGTGAAGCTGATGCAGAGGGTGGCTGCCCGAGCGTGACCCGGCCATCCACCCTCACTTGTTCGCTTGTCAAATCCGAAGGAGCAGGGTGGTGGCAGAAGGCGSGTGYGGGGAGGCTGTGGWGCGCCAATAAGGAGGGGGCGCCGGAGCTGGCTGGTTTCATGGCCCCGCGCGAAGCGCGATCGTGAACTGACTGTCGYCSACTGTTTGACCACAACGAACGAAGTGAGTGGMGGGAGTTTCGACGACGGGCCTTGAAACCAGTCAGCGCAGGGCAGTCAGCGCCCCGCCAGGGGTGATGACCGCACCCGACGGCGCGCCACAGCCTCCCCACACGCGCCTTCCGCACCAACGCCCATCAGGCAGAAACCGGCGCCAGCCTCCCGAGGTAGTTCCGCACGCTCGCCTGCATGCACAACTCCCCCATCGTCGTCGCATGCATCAGCCGGCTGACCCGGCTCTCGTCCTTGTGCACGAAGATGTAGCGCTCGCAGATGTCGGCCAGGATCTCCATGTGCACCGGCTCGTTCGGGTGCAGGCACAGGAACACCAGCTTGCCCTGGCTGCGCAGCTTGCGGAAGAACTCCAGCATGAAGCCGATGTAGCCGTCCTGCGTGTTGAACTGCGGCTCGTCGAACAGGTGCACCACCGCCCGCTCCGCGCCCGCATGCTCCAGCATGAAGTTCGGCCGGTCGCGCTTGAACGAGCGCACCTGGTACGACTGGTGGTAGTGCAAGGCCAGACGGTCGCGCTCGCGATACCGCACCTTGTGGATGTCCTGCCCCGCCACCATCACCCGCCCGCCGCTCGGCGCGTTGCCGCCGGTGATCAGCTCGAACATCGTCGTCTTGCCGGCGCCGTTGGCGCCCATCACGCCGATGATGCCGGGGCCGTCGACCTGGAAGTCGGCCTCCAGCGAGAACGTCGTCTGCCGGTTCGGCCAACCGCGCCGGTACTGCTTGCGCAGGCCATCGACATGAAGAATCGGTGCAGCCATCTCGTCAGACTCCCAGCAGCTTGCGTTGCAGCGCCGCATCGCCGCGCAGCGCCGCGGCGCTGCCCTCGTGCACGATGCGGCCCTGGTGCATCACGTACGCGCGGTCCGACACCGCCAGCGCACTCTCGACGTTCTGCTCCACCAGCAGCACCGCCACCCCCTCCCGCTTCAGCCGCGTGACGGTCGCCATCACGTCCTGCACCACCTTCGGCGCGAGGCCCTGGCTCGGCTCGTCGAACAGCACCAGCCCCGGCGAGCCGATCAGCGCACGCGAGATCGCCACCATCTGCATCTCGCCACCCGACAGGTTCTCGCACTCGCGGCCCATCAGGTACTCCATCGCCGAGAAGATCTCGAAGCACTCCTTCTCGCTCCACGCCCGGAAGCGCGTCTTCTTGCGCGCGATGGCGAGGTTGCGCGCCACCGTCAGCGTCGGGAAGATGCGCCGGTCGTCCGGTACCCAGCCGACGCCCATGCCGGCGATGCGGTGCGTCGGCACATGGGTGATGTCGGCGCCGTCGAAGCGCACGCTGCCGCGCTTCGGCGGCGTGAGCCCGAGGATCGAGCGCAGCGTCGTCGTCTTGCCGGCGCCGTTCGGCCCGAGCAGCGACACCACCTCGCCCGGCGCGATGCTCAGCGACACGCCGAACAGCGCCTGCGTCTCGGCGTAGAAGGTCTCGATGCCGTGGATCTCGAGGATCGCTGGCTGTTGCGTGGGTTGCGGTTTCAGGACGGCGCTCATGACAAGGTCCCCAGGTTCGAGCGTTGCACCCACGGGTTGTCGCGCAGCTGCGCCGGCGTGCCCTCGGCGATCACCTGGCCCCAATGGATCACGTTGATCTTGTCGGCCAGGCCGAACAGGAAGCGCATGTCGTGCTCGATGATCACGATCGTCAGCTCGCGTTTGAGCTGCGCGATCAGCTCGGCCACGCGCGCGGTGCCTTCGGCACCCAGCCCGGCAGTCGGCTCGTCGAGGAACAGCAACCGCGGGTCGGTCGCGAGCGCGACGCCGATCTCCAGCGCGCGCCGCTCGCCGTACGACAGCGCGCCGGCCATCGCCGAGGCCTTGGCCGCCAGCCCGACGCGGTCGAGCACCGCCATCGCCAGCGCACGGCCGCGGCTGAAGCGGCCGAGGTCGCGCCACATCGACAGGCCCTGCTCGCGCACCGCCGGCAGCGCGACCAGCACGTTGTCGAGCGTGGTCTCCTCGTCGAACAGGTTCATGATCTGGAACGAGCGCGACAGCCCGCGCCGCGCGATCTGCCGAGGCGACAGGCCGGTGATGTCCTCGCCGGCAAAGCGCACGCTGCCGCGGTCGGGTGTATAGCGGCCGGTCAGCACGTTGAAGCAGGTCGTCTTGCCGGCACCGTTGGGACCCATGATCCCGGTGAGCTGCTTCTCCTCGAAGGCCAGCGTGATGCTTTCCAGCACCACCTGGTCGCCGAAGCGCTTGTGCAGTTGATGGGCTTCGAACAGGGCCACGGGTCAGGTCTCCTTCGGAGTGGCGAGCGTCGCGTTGGGCTGCGGCGGCGTGTGCTTGCGGGCCGCGCAGCGCGCGCGCCACGATTGCCACGCACCGGCCACGCCGTCCGGCTGGAACAGCACGACCAGGATGAACAGCAGCCCGTACCAGAGCAGCCAGGTCTCGGTGTAGGCGCCCAGCAGGTCTCTCGTCAGGATGAACACCAGCGCGCCGATCACCGGCCCCCAGAAGCTCACCAGGCCGCCGCCGATCAGCACCATCATCACGACGAAGCCGGAGTTGTGCAGGCTCATCACGTTCGGGTAGGCCGATTGCTGCGCCATCGCGAACAGCGCACCGGCCAGCCCGGCCACCGCCGTCGAGATGATGAAGGCCAGCCACTTGTAGAGCCACACCGGGTGGCCGACGAACGCGGCGCGCATCTCGTTCTGCTTGATCGCGCGCAGGATGCGGCCGAACGGCGAATGCACCAGCCGCCACAGCGCCGCCAGCACCAGCGCGAACACCACCAGCGCGAAGTAGAAGAAGGCCTCGTTGCTCTTCAGCGAGATGTCGACGAAACCGAGCGACAGGTCGGGCCGCCTGATGTTCAGCAGCCCGTCCTCGCCGCCCGTCACCGTGTGCCACTTGCCGGCGATGAACCAGGCCAGCTGCCCGAACGCGATCGTCAGCAGCGCGTAGTAGATGCCGCGCCGGTGCGAGATGAAGGCTCCGACCAGGGCGCCCGCCAGTGCCGCGATGAGCACCGCGCCGAGCACGCCCAGCACCAGCCCGGCACCGCCGCGCAGCTGCAGCAGCCCGAACGCATACGCGCCGATGCCGAAGTACGCGCCGTGCCCGAACGACGGCAGCCCGCCGTAGCCGAGCAGCAGGTTGTGTCCGAGCGCGAACAGCATCCAGATCATGATTTCCAGCGCCAGGTACTGGTAGAGCCCGACCTGGCTCAACCACAGCGGCGTGCTGGCGAGCACCGCCACCGTGATCAGGAGGGGTAGCGGGGCGAGCGGCGCGTGTCGTGTGGTGCTGAGCATGTTGGAACGCTGGGCAATGAACTGTGGACTCGCCGGAATATATGTTCTACAGTTTCCGAGCGCAAGAATGTTTGTTCCTATTGCGGGTCAGTGCTTCCCCCTAGACAGTTCAGCCTCATGAGTCCCATCTCCAGCTACGACGAATTGAAGGATGCGATCTCGCGCGCCTACCCGGAGCTTCCGGCGCAGCTGCAGCGCATCGCGCGCTTCGCGCTGGAGCGCCCGAACGAGCTCGCGCTCGGCACGGTGGCCGTGATCGCCGAGGCGGCGCAGGTGCAGCCGTCGTCGCTGATCCGCTTCGCGAATGCACTGGGCTTCAACGGTTTCTCGCAGATGCAGCAGGTGTTCCGCGGCCACCTGGTCGAGCGCTCCGGCAGCTACCGCGAGCGCATCAACCAGCAGCGCCGCAGCGGCGACGGCGCGGCCAGCGGCGGCTTCCTGAACCAGTACGTGGCCGAGGCGATCGGCGAACTCGGCCACCTCGAAGACAGCGTGCGCGCGGCCGACGTGAAGGCCGCCGTGCAGCTGCTGTGCGCCGCGCGCCGCGTGCACGTGCTGGCGCAGCGGCGCGCGTTCCCGGTCGCCTGCTACCTCGCCTATGCGCTGAGCCAGCTGGAGCTCAAGGCCTACCTGCTCGAAGGCCTGGGCGGCATGCTGCGCGAATCGCTGCGCAACATCGCGCGCGACGAGGTGCTGGTGGTCACCAGCTTCCACAGCTACTCGCGCGACGTGATCGATGCCGCCGAGGCCGCGCAGCAGGCCGGCGTGCCGGTGATCGCGATCACCGACAGCGCGCTGTCGCCGCTGAAGCGCTCGGCGAGCGTCTGCTTCGAGCTCGGCCTCGCGTCCGACCAGGTGTTCCGCTCGCTCGTCGCRCCGCTGTGCCTGGCGCAGGCCATCGTCGTCACCACCGGGCACCGGCTCGCCGAAATGGCGGCCCGCCCCCGCACCCGACCCCGTCATTTGAATGGAGATGCTGCATGAGTGTCAGAGATTCYGCCCCGCCGGCGGCCCGCGCGCTGGACCTGGTCTGCGTCGGGCGGGCCGCCGTCGACCTGTACGGCGAACAGCTCGGCGCGCGCCTGGAGGACGTGCAGACCTTCGCGAAGTACCTCGGCGGCTCGCCGGCCAACACCGCGGTGGGGGCGTCGCGGCTCGGGCTGCGCTGCGCGATGCTGAGCCGCGTCGGCGACGAGCACAACGGCCGCTTCGTGCGCGAGACACTGGCCGCCGAGGGCGTCGACGTGTCGCAGCTGAAGACCGATCCGTCGCGGCTGACCGCGCTGGTCTTCCTCGGCCTGCGTGACCGCGACACCTTTCCGCTGGTGTTCTACCGCGACAACTGCGCCGACATGGGCCTGTGCGAGGACGACGTCGATCCGGCCGTGATCGCCGGCGCCCGCGCGCTGCTGATCTCGGGCACGCACCTGTCGCGCCCCGGCACGCGGGCCGCCTGCCTCGCGGCGATGCGTGCCGCGCGCGCGGCCGGCACGCGCGTCGTGCTCGACATCGACTACCGCCCGGTGCTGTGGGGCCTGACGGCGCCCGGCCTCGGCGAGCAGCGCTACATCGCGTCGGCCCACGTCAGCGCGCAGCTGCAGGAGATCCTGCCGCTGTGCGACCTGGTGGTCGGCACCGAGGAAGAGGTGCACATCGCCGGCGGCAGCGACGACAGCGCCACCGCGCTGCGCCGCATCCGCGCGCTGACGCCCGCGCTGATCGTGATGAAGCGCGGGCCGATGGGCTGCGTCGCCTACGACGGCGCGATTCCCGCGCGGCTCGACGACGGCGTCGCCGGCCCGGGCTTCCCGGTCGAGGTGTTCAACGTGCTGGGTGCCGGCGATGCCTTCATGGCCGGGCTGCTGCGCGGCTGGGTGCGCGACGAGCCGCTGCCGCAGGCGCTGCGCTATGCGAATGCCTGCGGCGCGATCGTCGTGTCTCGCCATGGCTGCGCGCCGGCCATGCCGAGCTGGGTCGAGCTGAGCCATTTCCTCGCGCACGGCTCGCGCCACCCGCGGCTGCGCGAGGACGCGAAGCTGGAGCAGCTGCACCGCGCATCGACCCGCCACCGCCAATGGCCCGGCCTCGCGGTGCTGGCCTTCGATCACCGCTCGCAGTTCGAGGAGATCGCCGCCAAGCACGGCGCGCCGCGCGAGCGCATTCCGCAGTTCAAGGCGCTGGTTGCGCGCGCCGCGGCGCAGGGCCATGCGGCCGCGCGCGCGGCGCACCCGCTGCGCCACCCGGGCCAGGCCTTTCCGGACGCCGGCGTGATCCTCGATGGCCGCTTCGGCGAGCAGATCCTGCCGCCGCTGACCGGTGTCGGGCTGTGGGTCGCACGGCCGGTCGAACTGCCCGGCTCCCGGCCACTGGATTTCGAGGACGGCTGCAACGTCGGCCTGGCGCTGCGCACCTGGCCGCAGGAGCACGTCGTCAAGTGCCTCGTGTACCACCACCCCGACGACGAGGCCGGGCTCGCGGCGCAGCAGGTCGCGAGCGTCGGCCTGCTGGCCCAGGCCTGCAACGCCACCGGCCACGAGCTGCTGCTGGAGGTGATCCCGCCGCGCGGCATGGCCACCGACGACGAGACGCTGGCGCGCGCGCTGCGCCAGTTCTATGCAGCCGGCATCCAGCCTGACTGGTGGAAGCTGCCCCCGCCCGCCAGCGAGGCGGCGTGGCGCCACATCGAGGATGTGATCGCGTCGAACGACCCGCTGTGCCGCGGCGTGCTCTTGCTCGGCATGGAGGCGAGCGAGCAGGCGCTGCGCGAAGGCTTCCGCACGGCCGCCGCGCGGCCGCTGTGCAAGGGCTTCGCGGTCGGCCGCTCGCTGTTCGCCGAGGCGGCGCACGGCTGGTTCGCCGGCACGCTGGACGATGCGGCCGTCATCGAGCAGGTGGCAGCGAGCTACCGGCGGCTGATCGAGTTCTGGACCGAGGCGCGGGCCGAAGTCGGCACCGCATCGCTCGTCACGAATTTCTGAACATCGCACTGAACACCAACTCACCAGGAGAGAACGACATGACGACAGCAAGCAAGACCAAGGTGGGCTTCATCGGCCTCGGCATGATGGGCCACGGCATGGCGAAGAACCTGCTCGCCAAGGGCTTCGGCGTGAGCTTCGTGGTGCACCGCAACCGCGCCAACCTGCAGGACCTGCTCGATGCCGGCGCGACCGAGCAGCCGAGCCGTGCGGCGGTGGCGGAGACCAGCGACGTGGTCATCATCTGCGTCACCGGCTCGCCGCAGGTCGAGGAGATCGTCTACGGCAACCAGGGGCTGCTGGCCGCGGCCGGCAAGGGCCTGACGGTGATTGACACCTCGACCGCCGAGCCGGCCTCGACCGCGCGCATCCGCGCCGATTTCGCGGCCCGCGGCGTCGCCTTCATCGATGCGCCGCTCGCCCGCACGCCGAAGGAGGCCGAGGAGGGCCGGCTGAACACGATGGTCGGCGCCGAGCCGGCCGACTTCGAGCGCGTGCGGCCGGTGCTCGCGGCGTTCTGCGARAACATCTTCCACGTCGGCCCGCCSGGSCACGGCCAYGTGCTSAAGCTGATCAACAACATGCTCGCGATGACCACCGCGGCGGCCATCGCCGAGGCGGTGGCCACCGCCGCGAAGAGCGGGCTGTCGCTGCAGAAGCTGTTCGACGTGATCTCGGCCGGCGGCGTCAACTCCGGCATCTTCCAGATGATGCTGGGCAAGACGCTGCAGGGCGACCTGACCGGGCTGAAGTTCGCGATCGGCAATGCGCAGAAGGACCTGCGCTACTACACCCACCTGACCGAGATGCTGCCGACGACGAGCTTCGTCGCCGAGGCGGCGCACCAGAGCTTCGTGCAGGCCGGCAACCTGGGCCTGGGCGACAAGTTCATCGCGTCGCTGCTGGAGGCCCAGGAGAAGCTGAACAACGTGCAGATCATTCCGCGCTGATTTTTTCTGCGCCCGACAACCGGCGCGGACCCACCACAACAACCCTGGAGACAAGCATGGACAAGTCGACGAAAGAAGTTCAAGCGATCGATGCCGGCGCACCTGATGTCAGCGCACCTGACACCGGAAGGCGCAGCCTGCTGAAGGCGGGCGCCGTGGCGGCCGCCGCGCCGGCGGCCTTCTTCGGCCCGTGGGCGCACAACCGCGTCTGGGCCCAGGCGGCCACGGCCAAGCCGCTGGTCATCGGCCTGACGATGGACGCCTCCGGCCAGTACGGCGCGAGCGGCGGCGAGGAGCGGCTCGGCGCGATGATGGCGATCAAGGAGTTCAACGACAAGGGCGGCGTGCTCGGCCGGCGCATCGAGGCGCTGCACATGGACACCGAGACCACGCCGGCCTCGGGCTCGCGCATCGCGGAGCGCATGATCACGCGCAACGAGGTGGCCTTCCTGGTGGGCGCACTGCACTCGGGCGTCGCGAACGCGATCTCGCAGGTCGCCCAGAAGTACGGCACGATCTTCCTGAACACCAACTCCAGCWSSCCGACCGAGGCCGGCAAGGACTGCCACCGCRYCAAGTTCGTCTGGGACGGCAACGGCACSAACTTYKCSMAYGCGATCGTCAAGAACGCSATCAAGGYSARCGGCAAGAACTGGGTGCTGCTGACCAACGACTAYGTGTGGGGCCRCACCACCTCSRMGGCGACRCGCGCGATCGTSGARGCCAACGGCGGSMRSATCGTYGAGGAGCTGCTGGTGCCGCARAACACCCGCGACTTCTCGTCGTACCTGCTGAAGCTGCAGCAGCTGAAGCCGAATGCGGTGGCGACCGCGATCGGCGGCGACGACATCAAGGCGCTGCGCCAGCAGGTCATCCAGCTCAACCTGCAGAAGAGCATGGCCTGGATCAACAACCAGCAGGACTGGCCGGAYGTCTAYGGKCTSGGYCCKGAAKCSATCTTCGGCGTSTTCGGCACCACCTGGTACTACCGCCTCGACCTGCCGGGCGTGAAGGAGTTCGTCGCGGCCTACCAGAAGCAGTTCCCCGGCATGGCGATCAAGGTGCCGGGCAACGTCTATCACAACAGCTACATGGCCACGCGCGAACTGCTGCGCTGCGTGGAAGAGGCCGGCACCACGCAGAACATCGCGGTGATCAAGAAGCTGGAAGGCCGCAAGATGCCCGCGCGCGACCGGCTGCAGCACTTCGATGCCTGGATGGACCCGGTGACGCACCAGGTGCAGCAGACCATCTACATGGCGAGCTACAACGAGGCGCCGGCCGAGAAGGACGACATCTTCAAGATCCTGTCGAACGTGGATCCGAAGGAGGTCGTCGATGCCGATGCGCAGAAGACCTGCAAGCTCGAGAGCTACGACGCCACGCCCTCGTACCAGCAATGACGCACGCTCGCAGGCGCATGCTGATCGGCGGGGCTGCGGCCGTCGCCGGCTTCAGCGGACCCTGGGCCCACCACCATGCGTGGGCCCAGGC
>NZ_JBFUCB010000057.1:0-17276 GCF_056405435.1 Rhizobacter sp. P1_G5
CCGTGGAACAGGTGCACGGTGGTGTCCTCGGGGGCGTGCCCGGGCGCGGTGGCATGGCGGCCGCTGAAGGCCAGCACGCGGCCGGCCAGCGCCGGCTCGGCCTGCACGGCCTCGAGCGCCATGATCGCGCCCTGCGAGAAGCCGGCCAGCGCGGTGCACGGCCACGACATGTTCAGCTGCTGCTGCACGCTGCGCACCGTCGCGATGAAGCGCGGCAAGGCCTCGGCGACGCGCTGCGGGCGGTTGTCTTCGGTGATGCCCTGGATCGAGAACCACTGCCAGCCGCTGCCGCCGCCCCCGCCCGATTGCCCGCCGTCGAACGGATGCGGCGCATCGAGGCAGACCACGGCCGCCTTCGGGTACTCGGCGACCAGCCGCTGCGCGAGCGGCGCCATGTGCGAGGCATTGGCACCGACGCCGTGGAACAGCAGGAACAGCAGCTCGGGCGAACCGTCGGCGGGCAGGTGGGCGAGGGCGGTGGCAGGCATGGGTCTTCTCCGGTCAACGTGGGAGTGTGATGTGGTGGCGCCCTGGTGCCGAGCAAGGGGTTTGAACGCAGCGTTCAACGCGCGTGGGCCTCAGTCCAGCAACCCCCCCGACCGCTTCACCAGCACCTGATTCCTCCGCCGCTCCGCCGCGATCTGCTGCACGAACGCCTGCTGCGTCCCTCCCGCCGGCAGGTTGTGCGATTCACGCAGCCGCGATGCCACAACATCGCTCGCCAGCAACCGGCCGATCTCGGCGTTCAGCCGGGCCACCACCGCCGCCGGCGTGCCGGCCGGCGCGAACACGCCGAACAGCGAGCCGATGTTGGCCTGCGGATAGCCCAGCTCCGCCAGCGTCGGCACCTCCGGCAAGGCATCGAGCCGCGACGGCGCGCCGACCGCCAGCGCCTTCAGCCGCCCGGCCGCCAGCAACTGCAGCTGCGCCGACGCGACGTTGGTCGACAGGATCTCGAACTGCCCGCCGAGCGCATCGTTGATCTGCGGCCCGCCGCCCTGGTACGGCACATGCGTGATGTCGACGCCGCTTTGCAGCCGCGTCTGCGCGAGCACCATGTGGCCGCTGGTCGCGATGCCCGACGTGGCCCAGCGAACCTGCCCGGGATGCGCGCGCGCCTGCGCGATCAGGTCCGCAAAACTGTGGCCGGTGAACGCCGGCGTGCCGGCCACCAGCACCGGTGTGTTCATCACGCCGGCCACCGGCACCACGCTGCCCAGCAGGTCGCGCGGGCCGCCGGCCAGCAGCGGTTGCAGCGTCAGCGGCGAGATGGCCGAGAACGCGAGCGTGCAACCATCCGGCACGGCGCGTGACAGCACCTCCATGCCCAGCGCGCCGCCGGCACCGCCCCGGTTCTCGACGACCACCGGCACGCCCAGCGCTTGCGCCAGCGGCTCGGCCAGCGTGCGCGCCATCGCATCGCTGACGCCGCCTGGCGGGTAGACCACGATCAGGTGCACCGCCCGGTTCGGCCACGGAGCACCCGCTGGCGCAGCGGCGGCCATGACAGGCCACGCCAGCGCGGCGCGCACGATCTGTCGACGGGTCGCGTTCATGCCTTCACCTGCTTCGATGCCAGCTCGCGCGCCAAGGCCGTGAAGCGCTGCGCCGGCAGGTTGTCCTCATCGTTGCGCGACACCAGCGTCAGCGGTGCATCGAGCGACCCGCTGCCCGCCAGCCGTCGATAAGCGATCGCATGCGGATGCGCGCCGGTCATCGAGGCCGGCACCACCGACAGCCCCGCGCCAGCCGCCACCAGGTTCAGGTTCGTCATCATCCGGTCGACCTCGGCGACGATGCGCGGCCGCAGGCCCTTCGCATGGCACAGCGCGAGCAGCTCGGCATACAGCCCGGGCGCACCGGGCCGGCGCACCAGGATCAATCCCTCGCTGCACAGCTGCGCCAACGTCAGAGGTCGCGCGGCCGCACCACTGCGCTTCGACGCCGCCGCGAACGCATGGTCGCTCGGCATCGCGGCCATCACCGGCTCGCGCAGCAGCGTCTCGAACTGCAGGCCCTCGGGCCGCGCGACCGGCACCCGCAGCAGCGCGCAGTGCAGCCGGCCGGCCGACAGCGCCTCGGTCAGCTCGGCGGCGTTCTCCTCGCGCAGCTGCAGCTCCACTTGCGGGTGCAGGCGCCGGAACGCGCGCAGCAGCTCGGGCATGAAGCGGTGCGCCGCGGCCGAGCTGGTGAAGCCGATCGCGAGCGTTCCCTCCTGCCCCTGCGCGACGCGCGCCATGCGCTGCGTCATCGTCTCCATGCCCTGCAGCATGCGCGTGGCCTCGACCTGGAACTGCCGCCCCGCATCGGTGAGCGCCATGCCGCGCGGATGGCGGCGGAACAGCGACAGCCCCAGCTCGCGCTCCAGCGCATGGATCTGCTGGCTCAGCGGCGGCTGCTGGATGCCCAGCTGCTCGGCCGCACGCGTCATGTGGCCGGTCTGCGCGACGGCCGCGAAATAGCGGAGCTGTCTCATCTCCATGGCGTCATCTCCATATGTTTTTCGTATCGGAATGGCCTGCTTATTTTATTTGACCGCAGATCAGGCACGCGCCTATCGTCGCGGCGCTGTTCAACCAGAAGGCCCTCGAGGCCTCAGACCGGAGACAAACCCATGGGCCCTGGCCGCCGCCTGGACGGACGCGTCGTGCAACGCATCCGTCCCTTCTTTTCCATCCTCGCGCTGTCCGCGCTACTCGCCGCTTGCGGCGGTGGCGGCGATGACGGCACCCCTGCGCCCGAGGGTCCGCCGGTCGCCACCGGCACCGCGTGCGCGGACCTCGCCGGCCTGACGTTCACGGCCGCGCAGATCGGCCTGCCGACGCAAGGCGCCAGCGTGACCAGCGCCACTTTGGTCGCCGCCACCGACGCCGGCAACAYGCTCGGCGACTACTGCCGCGTGCGCGGCACCATCGCCCCGGTCGACCCGCAGGCGCCGGCCATCACCTTCGCCGTCAACCTGCCGGCGCAGTGGAACCACAAGGCCATCCACTTCGGCGGCGGCGGCTTCAACGGCACGMTGATCGACGGCACCGAGCCGCTGCGCTTCGGCCCCGCCGGCAAGCCGGCGCCGCTCGCGCTCGGCTATGCGACCTTCGGCGACGACGGCGGCCACCAGAGCAGCAGCATCACCGACGGCACGTTCGCCGCCAACGACGAATCGCTCGCCAACTACGGCGGCCAGTCGCTGAAGAAGACGCACGACGTCGCGATGCTGCTGGTGAAGACGCGCTACGGCGCGGCGCCCGACAAGGCGTACTTCCTCGGCACCTCCACCGGCGGGCGCGATGCGCTGCTGCACATCCAGCGCTGGCCGGCCGACTACGACGGCGTGGTCGCCAACGAGCCGGCGCTCAACTACAGCGGCACGCGGCTGTCGAACGTGGCCGTCGGGCGCGCGCTGTATGCGAACGGCGGCGCCGGCTGGGTCAACCTCGCGAAGACGCTGCTGGTGCAGAAGACCGTGCTGGCCGCTTGCGACAAGCTCGACGGCGCCGCCGACGGCATCGTCAGCAATGTCGAGAGCTGCCGGAAGCTGAACCCGCAGATCCTTGCGACGCTGCGCTGCGCCGGCGGCACCGACGGCGGCGACAGCTGCCTGTCCGATGCCCAGCTGACGACCATTCGCACGATCGAGTCGCCGCTCGAACTGAACGGCTACACGCTGGCGAAGGGCGTCACGCGCGCCGGCGGCTACAACATCCTCGAAGGCACGCTGGTCGCCGGCCCCTCCACCTCGCGCGATCTCGGCACGCGCCCGGTGCCGGGCAACCCGGCCACCACCGCCGATGCCAACGTCTACGTCACCGGCGACCAGTGGGCGAAGTACTTCGTCACCCGCGATGCCGGCTTCGACACGCTGACGCTCGACCCGGTCACGGGCGGCGCCTGGGCCGCGCGCATCTCCGCGGTCTCGGCATTGACCGACGCGCTCGATGCCGACCTGTCGCCGTTCCTCGCGCACGGCGGCCGGCTGATCCTGCTGCACGGCCTGGCCGACGAGGTGATCAGCAACAACTCGACGATCGAGTACTACGGCCGCGTGAAGAGCAGCGTCGGCGATGCGGCCACCGAGCAAGGCATCCGCTTCTACACGGTGCCGGGCATGGGGCACGGCACGGGGGTCTTCCTCCCGAGCTGGGATTCGCTGGCGGCGCTGGAGACGTGGGTCGAGAAGGGCGTGGCACCTGAGACCGGCGTCGTGACCGACACCGTCGCCGCGACCGCCGGCCGCACGCGCCCGCTGTGCCGCTTCCCGGCATGGCCGAAGTACAAGGGCAGCGGCAGCCAGGACGCCGCGTCCAACTACAGCTGCGTGCAGGAGGCGGCCGATCCGCTCGCCTGCCCCAACCTGCCGGCCTCGGCGATCACCTACAAGGGCGGCAACCTGTTCGGCGAGGAACTCAGCGTCGCGCTCGACCCGGCGGCGATGGCCTACACGATCACGATCGACGCCAGCGGGCAACGCGCAGCCGGCACGCAGCGCAGCGGCGCGTTGCTGCCGAAGGGCAACTGCGTGTTCTCGAGCGGCGAGAACGGGGCCGACTTCACGTTCGGCGCCGGTGGCCTGCTGCAGGGCGGCGTCGCGGCGCCGACCGGCGGCACGTCGATCGGCCTGATCGCGTTCCAGAGCACCTTCCAGAACGCGGCGACGCCGACGGTGTTCAACCCGATCGCCAACATCTTCGACGTGACCGGCGTGCAATACGGCGCCGACGGCGTCGCGACGGCCTACGCCGCGTCGTCGCGGGTGCGCAATGCCGGCACCTTCCAGCACTGCCAGGATCCGGCCAGCGGGCGCTTCATGACCTACGACGCCGCCTGCACGTCGACCGCGAAGGGCTACGTCACCTACAACGGCACGCGCAACGCATTCGACGTGTTCACCACCTCGCCGACCGGCGGCGCCACCACCACCGGCGGCACGCTGTCGGGCTCGGTCGTGTTCGGCCAGGTCGGTGCGACCACGGTGCCGCTGTTCCTGGTGCGCGACCCGTCCGGCGCGCACGGCCTGCGTTTGTACGCACCGCAGACGCCGCTGGCCGCCGGCAGCGCCGACGGGCACTTCGCGCTCGCCGCGAGCGACGGCAGCCAGGCCGCTGCGGTGGTGTCGGGCACAAGCCTGACGCTGGGCAGCAACACCGGCACGCTGGCCTACGACGCGCCGGTGCTGGGCGTCGCGCAGAGCAGCGGTGCCGCCGCGGGCAATTTCGTGTTCAATGCCGGCGTGCTGGGCTATGTGTCGACCGGCGCCGGCGCGGTCTACCAACTCGGGATCAGGAACTGATGATGAAGAATGCCTCGGGACGCTGGCGGGCCTGGGCCCTCGCCGCGTCGCTGGCCGCGGTGATGCCGATCGCGCGCGCCGAGCCGCAGGCGGCGCCTTGTCCCGAAGGCGTGGCGGCCGACGCGCACTGCTACAACGGCCGCGATGCGGAGGGCGCGCTGTATTGGATCGCGATGCCCGCCGACTGGAACCAGGTGCTGGTCGTGCATGCGCACGGCGGGCCGGAGGTCGGCACGCCGTCGCTCGCGCGCAGCGCCGAAGACCTGCAGCGCTGGGCCGTGATGGTGAAGGCCGGCTATGCCTGGGCCGGCTCCAGCTACCGGCGCGGCGGCTACGGCGTCACGATGGCGGCTGAAGACACCGAGCGGCTGCGCCGGCTGTTCATCGAGCGCTTCGGCAAGCCGCGCCGCACCGTGCTGCATGGGCAGAGCTACGGTGCCGGCGTGGCAGCGAAGGCGGCCGAGCTCTACGGGCCGCCGGCCTACGACGGCGTGCTGCTCACCAGCGGCGTGCTGGGCGGCGGCAACAACGCCTACGACTTCCGGCTCGACCTGCGCGTGGTCTACCAGCAGGTCTGCCACAACCACCCGAAGCCTGATGAGCCGGCCTACCCGCTGTGGCAGGGCCTGCCGCTCGATTCGAAGCTGACGCGTGCCGAACTGGCCGAGCGCGTCAAGGAGTGCACCGGCGTCGGCCTGCCGGCCGCGCAGCGTTCGCCGGAGCAGGCGGCGCGGCTGCACACCATCCTGTCGGTGGTGCACATCCCCGAGCGCAGCCTGCTCGGCCACCTGCAGTGGGGCACCTGGCTGTTCCAGGACCTGACGCAGAAGCGCCTGGGCGCCCGCAACCCGTTCGGCAACGCGAAGGTCGTCTACAGCGGTTCGGGCGACGATGCCGCGCTGAACAAGCAGGTGCTGCGCTACGCCGCCGACCCGCAGGCGGTGGCGGCGCTCGCGGCCGACAGCCGCCCCACCGGCCGGCTGAAGCTGCCGGTGCTGACGCTGCACGCCATCCATGACCCTACTGCCTTCGTCGAGCTGGAGAGTGCGTACCGCGAGATCGTCGAGGCGGCCGGTGCGTCGTCGTGGCTGGTGCAGACCTTCAGCGACGAGGCCGACCACAGCTACCTGGGCGACCCGGAGTACCCGGCGCTGCTGACGGCGCTGCTGCGCTGGGTCGACGACGGCGAGCGGCCGAGTCCGGAGGGCGTCGCGAAGCTGTGCACGGCCAACGAGGCGCGCTTCGGCGGTGGCTGCAAGTTCCGGCCGGAGTACCGCCCTGCACCGCTGTCGTCGCGGGTGCCGGAACGGGTGCCCTGAAGGCCGACGGCAATCTCGTACAAGACCGCCGGCCGCCGAGGCGCGACACTGCGCCGATGACGCCTCCCGCCCTGCTCACCGGAACCCTGTTCGCCCTTGCCGCCGGCCTGATGTGGGGCCTCGTGTTCGTCGGCCCGCTGATGCTGCCGGAGTACCCGGCCGCGCTGCAATCCTTCGGCCGCTACCTGGCCTTCGGGCTGATCGCGCTGCCGCTCGGCTGGCTCGACCGTGCGCGACTGTCGCAGCTGACCCGCGCCGACTGGATCGAGGCGCTGAAGCTCGCGGCGATCGGCAACGTCGTCTACTACCTGTTCCTCGCGAGCGCGATCCAACGCGCCGGCGGGCCGCTGCCGACGATGATCATCGGCACGCTGCCGGTCGTGATCGCGATCTGCGCCAACCTGCGGGGTCGACGTGGCGAGGGTGCCGGCGGCGAGCCGATCGCCTGGGCGCGGCTGCTGCCGTCGCTGCTGCTGATCGGCGCGGGCATCGGGCTCGTCAACCACGTCGAGATCGGGCACCTGCGCGCCGATCCGCAGGCCGACCTGGGCCGCTATGCCTGGGGTGCCGTGCTGGCGGTCGGCGCCGTCGTCTGCTGGACCTGGTACCCGTTGCGCAATGCCGACTGGCTGCGCGCCCACCCGGACCGCAGCCCGCGCAGCTGGGCGACGGCACAGGGCCTGGCGACGCTGCCGCTCGCCGCGGTCGGGTATGCAGGCACGTGGCTGTGGATGGCGCTGCAGGGTGATGCAGCGGGCGGGGGCTTCGCGATGCCCTTCGGCCCGCGCCCCGGCGATTTCATCGCGCTGATGTTTGCGATCGGCCTGTTCGCCTCATGGCTCGGCACGCTGTGCTGGAACGAGGCCAGCCAGCGCTTGCCGACGGCCCTGGCGGGGCAGTTGATCGTGTTCGAGACGCTGTCGGCGCTGGCCTATGCGTTCGTGCTGCGCCGCAGCTGGCCTCAGGCCGAGACCTTGGCGGGCGTGGCTTTGCTGGTGGCCGGCGTGCTGTGGGCACTGCGCAGCAAGGCGGCGACGCCGGTCGCGCTGACCTCGGAGCTGCACCCCTGAGGGGCTTCTTCGCCCGGCGCGTCATCGTTGGCCGCGTCGGTGACGACATGCGACGCCACGGTGGCGACCAGGCGGCGGTTGCGGTACCAGGCGCTGACGCGCTCGGCGGCTTGCAGGGTTTCGATGTTCATGATCAGTCGGCATTGAAGTTGAAGCAGCCCGGTCGCGCCGTGCGCGGCCCGGGCCGGGAGCGGTGATGCGAGATCGATCGGGCGATCAATCGTCGATGCGCTTGCCGATGTCCTTCGCGACATCGGCGACCTTCTTCTTCGCATCGCCGTACGCGGCTTGCGACTTGCCGGCCACCTGGTCGGCGACGCCTTCGGAGCGCAGGCGGTCGTTGCCCACGACCTTGCCGGTGGTTTCCTTGATCTTGCCCTTGACGTCTTCGACGCGGCCCTTGACCTGGTCCTTGTTCATGGTGACTCCTTGTTCAAGGCAGCACGGTGTGCGCTGCGGTGAACACAGTGTCGGCGTCGATGCGGGGCAGGTCTGTCGGACGTGGCCGCGTTCGATGTCGGACAAATCCGTCCGTTTCTGTGGGGTCAGGCGGCCAGCGCCTCGTCGAGCACCTCGATCCAGTGGCGCACCGGGATCGCCGTACCGCTCTGCAGGTGCTGGATGCAGCCCACGTTGGCCGAAATGATCGCCTGCGGCTGCAGCGCGTCGAGGTGGCCGAGCTTGCGGTCGCGCAGCTGGTACGCGAGCTCCGGTTGCAGCACCGAGTAGGTACCGGCCGAGCCGCAGCACAGGTGGCTCTCGCTGGCCGCGACGCGCACCTCGAAGCCGAGCGTTGTCAGATGAGTCTCGACACCGCCGCGCAGCTGCTGGCCGTGCTGCAGCGTGCACGGCGGGTGGAAGGCGAGCGAGCGCAGCCCGGCCTTGCCGTCGCGCAGTTTCATGCGCGGCTTCAGCCGCGGCACCAGCTCGGGCAGCAGCTCGCTGAGGTCGCAGGTCAACTCGGCGATGCGCCGGGCCTTCTCGGCATAGGCCGGGTCGCGGGCGAGCGCATGGCCGTAGTCCTTCACCGTCACGCCGCAGCCGGACGCGTTCATCACGATCGCCTCGACCTGGTTCGACACCACCTGCGGCCACCAGGCGTCGATGTTGCGSCGCATGTCGTCGAGCCCGCCGTCGATGTCGCCCAGGTGGGTGCGGATCGCGCCGCAGCAGCCGGCCTCGTCGGCCACCACCGTCTGGATGCCGGCCGCGTCGAGCACGCGCGCGGTCGCGCTGTTGATGTTGGGCGCCATCGCCGGTTGCACGCAGCCCATCAGCAGCAGCATCTTGCGCGGGTGCTGGCGCGTCGGCCAGCGGTGCGCCGCCGCGCCTGCTCGGGGCGGCACCTTGTTGCGCAGCGTCGACGGCAGCAGCGGCCGCACTGCCTGGCCGAGCTTCAGCGCCGGCGCGAACAGCGGCGAGGTCAGCCCCTCCTTCAGCAGCCAGCGCACCGCGCGTTCGCCGCGCGGGCGCTCGACGCGCGCGTCGACCAGCTTGCGGCCGATCTCGACCAGCTCGCCGTACTGCACGCCCGACGGGCAGGTGCTCTCGCAGTTGYGGCAGGTCAGGCAGCGGTCCAGGTGCTGCTGCGTGCTGCGCGTGACCGGCTCGCCCTCGAGCACCTGCTTCATCAGGTAGATGCGTCCGCGCGGGCCGTCGAGCTCGTCGCCGAGCAGCTGGTAGGTCGGGCAGGTCGCGGTGCAGAAGCCGCAGTGCACGCACTTGCGCAGGATCGCCTCGGCGGCGTCGCCGTCGGGCGTTCCCTTGAACTCGGAGGACAACCTGGTTTGCATCGATCAAAGATCCGGGTAGAGGCGGCCGGGATTGAACACGCCCTGCGGGTCGAAGGACTTCTTCAGCTCGCGGTGGATGCGGTCGAGCGGCGTGCGCAGCGGCGCGAACGCGCCGGCCGACTTGTCGTTCGACATGAACAGCGTCGCATGGCCGCCGACCAGCGTCGCCGCATCGCGCACCAGCGCCGCCGGCAGCGCGGTGCACAGCCAGCGCTGCGCGCCGCCCCATTCGATCAGCTGCTCGCCCGACACGGCCAGCGGCGGCGCGGTCGGYGGCACCGACAGCCGCCACAGTGCGCCGCCGTGCTCCACCGCCGCGCGCGCCTTCTCGAAGTACTCGTCGGTCTGGTTGCGCAGGCCGCGCCAGAACGTGATCGCCTGCGTCGGCTCGATCACGTCGCCGCCGAGCGCGGCGAGCGCCGACTGCACCGCCGCGAGCGCGCCGCGCAGCCGCACGACGAGCATGCCGTCCCACCAGGCGCTGGCATTGATCGGCAGCGGCAGGCCGGTCCATTCGTTGATCTTCTGCATCGCGCTGATCTGCGCCAGCTCGAAGCGCACGGTGGCGGTGGCCGGTGCGAGCGGCAGCACCTTCAGCGAGACCTCGAGGATCACGCCCAGCGTGCCGAGCGAGCCGGCGAGCAGCCGCGAGACGTCGTAGCCGGCGACGTTCTTCATCACCTGGCCGCCGAAGCTGAGCACCTCGGCGCGCCCGTTCAGCAGCGTCGCGCCGAGCACGTAGTCGCGCACCGCGCCGACCGCCGCGCGCGGCGGGCCCGACAAGCCGGCCGCCACCATGCCGCCGACGGTGCTGCCCGGCCCGAAGTGCGGTGGCTCGAACGGCAGGTACTGGTTCTTCTCCGCGAGCGCGGCCTCGAGCGTCGCGAGCGAGGTGCCGCAGCGCGCGGTGACGACGAGCTCGGTCGGTTCGTAGCTGGAGATGCCTTCGAGCACCGTGGTGTCGAGGATCTCGCCCTGCGGCGGCTCGCCGTAGAAGTCCTTGGTGCCGCCGCCGCGGATGCGCAGTTGCGCACCGGCGGCGCGGGCGGCTTCGACCTTGTCGACGAGGATCTGCAGTGCGGGGTCGTGGGTCATCAGGACATCAGAAGCGGGGAATGTCGGCGAACGGCAGCAGCCCGCGCTTCACGTGCATGCGGCCGTACTCCGCGCAGCGCACCAGCGTCGGGATCACCTTGCCGGGGTTCAGCAGCCCGGCCGGATCGAACGCATGCTTGACGGCCAGCATCTGCTCGCGCTCGGCATCGGAGAACTGCACGCACATCGACGACAGCTTCTCGACGCCCACGCCGTGCTCGCCGGTCACCGAGCCGCCCATCGCGACGCTGGTCTCGAGGATGTCGGCGCCGAACAGCTCGCAGCGGTGCAGCTGGTCGGGGTCGTTCGCGTCGAACAGGATCAGCGGGTGCAGGTTGCCGTCGCCGGCATGGAACACGTTGGCGCAACGCAGCCCGTACTTCTTCTCCATCTCGCCGATCGCGAGCAGGATGTCGGCCAGCCGCTTGCGCGGGATCGTCGAATCCATGCACATGTAGTCGGGGCTGATGCGCCCGCTCGCCGGGAAGGCGTTCTTGCGGCCGCTCCAGAAGCGCAGCCGCTGCGCCTCGTCCTTGCTGACCTCCATGCGTGCCGCGCCGCTGCCGGCCAGCACGTCGAGCATGCGGCCGATCTCCTCGGCCACCTCTTCGGGCGTGCCGTCGCTCTCGCACAGCAGGATGGCCTGGGCGTTCAGGTCGTAGCCGGCGTGCACGAAATCCTCGACGGCGGCCGTCATCGGCTTGTCCATCATCTCGAGCCCGGCCGGGATGATGCCGGCGGCGATCACGTTGGCGACCGCGTCGCCGGCCTGCCGGATGTCGTCGAAGCTCGCCATGATGCAGCGCGCGAGCAGCGGCTTGGGCACCAGCTTCACGGTGACCTCGGTGACGACCGCGAGCATGCCCTCGCTGCCGACCAGCACCGACATCAGGTCGAGCCCGGCGGCGTCGAGCGCCTCGGAGCCGAACTCCACCGCCTCGCCCTGCGCGGTGAAGCCGCGCACGCGCAGCACGTTGTGGATCGTCAGCCCGTACTTCAGGCAGTGCACGCCGCCGGAGTTCTCGGCCACGTTGCCGCCGATGGTGCAGGCGATCTGGCTGCTCGGGTCGGGCGCGTAGTACAGCCCGTAGGGGGCGGCCGCCTCGCTGATCGCGAGGTTGCGCACGCCGCACTGCACGGTGGCGGTGCGTGCCAGCACGTCGACCTTCAGGATGCGGTTGAACTTGGCCAGGCTCAGCGTGACGCCCAGCGCATGCGGCAGCGCGCCGCCGCTCAGGCCGGTGCCGGCGCCGCGCGCGACCACCGGCACGCCGAGCCGGTCGCAGGCGCGCAGCACCGCGGCGACCTGGTCCTCGGTCTCGGGCAGGGCCACCACCAGCGGCTGCTGGCGGTAGGCGGTGAGGCCGTCGCATTCGTACGGCACGGTGTCTTCGCCGCGCGACAGCAGCGCATGCGCCGGCAGCAGCGGGGACAGTTCAGCGACGACCTGCGCGCGGCGTTGCGCGCGTTCGTCGGCGCTGGGCGCACCGGCACCGGTCGCGTGGACCGGAAGAAGGGCATTCACGGGGTCAGGTCTCCCACATCGGCCTGTTCGACGAGCCCACGACTGTAGCGCGTGCTCATGGCGCTTCGGCCGCGTACAGCACATGCGCGCGCAGCGGGTGGCCGGCGGCGATGCGCGGGTGATCGAACTGCGCGCGCTGCGCCAGGCCGATGCGTTCCATGACCCGGCGCGACGGCTGGTTGTCCAGCGCCGTGAACGAGACCACCTGCGGCAGGCGCATCACCTGCCACGCATGATCGAGCACGAGACGGGCGGCCTCGCTGGCGAAGCCCTGTCCCCAGGCCGCGCGCACCAGCCGCCAACCGATCTCCCGGGGATCCGGCGCGATGCCTGGCACCGGAAGCTCGAACGGCACCGCAGAGAGCCCGACGAAGCCGGCAAACGGCAGGCCCGGCACTTCCAGCGCCCACAGCCCGTGCCCGAACTGCTCGATGTGCAGCCGCGCACGTGCCGCGAAGGCATCGCTCTGCTCGCGCGTCAGCGGCGCGAGGAAATGCCGCATCACCTGCGGGTCGGCGTTCATCGCGGCGAAGGGGGCGAGGTCGTCGTCACGCCAGGGCCGCAGCGTGACACGCCCTGCACGCAGCGTGACCGGTGCATGAAGGCTCATGCGGCGGTCGTGAACACCGTCAGCACACCGGTGTAGCCGTAGAGGTGGTGGCGCGCGATCTCGCCGGCGGCGAAGAAGCCGACCAGCGGCACGTCGCCGAGCGCGCGCCGCACGATGGCGAGCTCGGCCGACGGCGCGCCGAAATGCGGGCCGCCGCGGCCGGCGCAGCTCACGTAGACCGCACCGGCCATGCGGCGCGCCGCATGCGGGGCCGAGCTGCCGTCGGGCCCCTGCTGCAGCGCGAGCGCGGTCTCGCGCGGCATCGTCTCGGGTTCCAGCTCCTCGCGGATCTCGCTGCAGATGCGCACCAGGTCGCGCCGCGCCGCCTCGGTGCTGCGGGTGCAGAACGCCAGGTGCATGCCGGGTTCGACCTGGTCGCTGACCGCGACGCCGCGCTGCTGCGGGTCGATGCCGACCAGGTGGCGCACCCGCGTGTCGGTGCCGAACTGGCCGGGCCGCGCCATCAGGTCGTCGCGCGGGTCGCTCAGGCCGACCAGCGTCTGGCGCAGCCGCGGCAGCGCCTCGCGCGGTTCGTCGCCGTCGATCTTCAGGTCGCGCAGCAGGCAGTCGAGCGCCGGCTCGTCGTCGAGCTGCGCGACCACGTTGCGCTCGCCCTGCGTGATGCGGCGTGCCGGGCCGACCGGCTGGCAGCCCTGCGTCACGCGCGAGACCAGGCTCACCTCACGGCTGAACGCGACGCCGGACAGGCCGCCGTCGAACACGCCGTCGGCGATGTGCAGCGCCTGCGTGCGCGCCGACGCGAGGCCACCGAACAGGTAGCCGGTGGCGGTGCGGTCGCTCATCTCGGTGATCAGCTCGGCCAGGTCGGTGGCGCCCGGGTCGGCATGGACCTGCGCAGAGTTGGGCGCGAAGCCCGCATCACCATGCAGCGGTGCCGCCCCCGAGAACACGCGGAACTGCTCGCGCGGCAGGTCCGACAGCATCAGCGCGAGCGCCGGCTCGTCGAAGTACTCGACGCCGTTGGCCGCGATGCCGACGCCCACCGCGCCGACCCAGGCCACGCCCGGCCAGCGCTGGCGCAGCTCGGCCAGCAGCTCGGTGGCATGTGGCGCGTAGTGGTCGCTGAGGTAGACCCAGCCGAGCGTCGGCTCGCTGATGTGCGCACCGCCCGGGTCGGCACGTTGCGCGTCGATCTGCGCGGCCGACAGCGCGAGCGCCATGCGCCAGTCGGGGTGGGTCGCGTGGGCGTGGGCGAACAGCTTCATCGCGGCGGGCTCCTCAGCGGCGCGGCGCGGCACGCTTGCGGGCGGCTGCGGTGTTGGCTGCGGTGTTTGCCGCTGTCTTGGCGGCCGTCTTGGCCACCGCCCTGGCCGTCCGCACCGTCTTGATCGCCACCTCGCCCGGCATCGTCGCCGCGCGCTTCAGCGTCTGCCCGGCGGCGTCGACCGATTGCTTGACCAGCGCGCCGGCCAGGTTGCGCGCCGCATCCGACGCGCTGTCCTTCATCGCGGTGGCGGCGAGCTCGGTGAACTGCTTGGTGAGGGCGCCCCACCATTGCATCGGGTCGACGGCGGCGGGGTTGGCCGCGGCGGTGTCGTTTTTCGAGCGGGCCTTCGCGTCCGGCTTGCGCGCCGGCGCGGGGTCGGCTGCTGGTTCTGCAGCAGGGGTGGCCGCGGGCCTGGCCGTCAGCGAATCGCGCAGGTCTTCCATCTGCACGTTCATCGTCTTCAGCGTCGACAGCGTCATGCGCTGCACCTCGAGGGCCTGGATCGTCGCGCCCAGCATGCGGGCGTTCTGCTCGAGCCAGAACTGCACGGTGCGCAGCTCCTCGATGCGCTTCTCGAGCTCCTCGGGGTTCAGCGTCGGCGCGACCCACTGGCCGATGTTCGGCAGCGCGGCGCCGGCGTTCTTCACGAGCCCCTGCAGGAAGTCGAAACCGGGCACCAGCTTCGTGAAGTTCGGGGCCTCGGCCATGGTGTCTCCTTGTGGGCAGCTGTTGTCTTTTGGACAGCCGATTGTGCACGCCTTGCACGGGCCGCACACACACGCAACCCCTAGCACCCCCCTACCTGAAAACTCTTGCAGGTGAAGGACGAGCGGCGTTGACGCGACCCCCGCTTGTGCCCGACCCTGAGGGCGCGCCGCTGACTGTCGGCGCTTTTGCTTCCAACCTCACAAGGGAATGAGACATGACAAAGCGATCCATGCATCGAATCTCTCTGCGCAGGGTGTTGTCAGCCCTGCTGGTCCTGACGGGCGCTACCGCGCTCTCGGCCCATGCCGGCGTCCTGTCGGCAGCAGCGGCGGCCCAGAGCATCACCGCAGTACCCCAGGCCGACGTACCGACCCCCACCGACCGGCTGATCATCAAGTACCGCAGCGGCGCAGCCGGCGCCGCGTCCACGGCCTCCACCACCGAACGCAGCGTGCTGCACCGCAGCGCGCAGGATGTCGCGCTGCGCGCCGGCGTGCAGATGCAGCTGTTGCGCATCGGCGCGCTCGACACGCACGTGATGAAGTTCGACCGCCGGCTGCCGCAGGCCGACGTCGCCCAGATCGCACGTGACATCGCGGCGTCCGACCCGAACGTCGAGTACGCCGAGCCCGACCGCATCCTGCATGCGTTGTTCGTGCCGAACGACACGCAGTACGGCCAGCAATGGCAGTACTTCGAAGCCACGGCCGGCCTGAGGCTGCCGGACGCGTGGGACAAGTCCACCGGCACCGGCGTCGTCGTGTCGGTGATCGACACCGGCTACCGGCCGCACGCCGACCTGGCGGCGAACATCCTGCCCGGCTACGACTTCATTGCCGACACGGCCACCGCCAACGACGGCGGCGGGCGCGACAGCGATGCGAAGGATCCGGGCGACTGGATCACCGCCGGCGAATGCGGCACCGGCAGCACGGCCGAATCGAGCAGCTGGCACGGCACGCACGTGGCCGGCACCATCGCGGCGGTCACCAACAACGGCAGCGGCGTGGCGGGCGTGGCGTTCAACGCCAAGGTCGTGCCGGCGCGCGTGCTGGGCAAGTGCGGCGGCTACACCTCGGACATCGCGGCGGCCATCATCTGGGCCTCGGGCGGCACGGTGAGCGGCGTGCCGGCGAATGCCAACCCGGCGCGCGTGATCAACATGTCGCTGGGCGGCAGCGGCGCGTGCGACACCACCTCGCAGAACGCCATCACCTCGGCCCGCAGCCGCGGGACGGTGGTGGTGGTGGCGGCCGGCAACAGCAATGCCAACGCCTCCGGCTTCTCGCCGGCGAGTTGCAGCGGCGTCATCACCGTGGCGGCCACGAACCGCAGCGGCGGGCGTGCCTACTACTCGAACTTCGGCGCCATCGTCGACGTCGCGGCCCCGGGCGGCGACGTGCGCTCGAGTGCGGCGAACGGCATCCTGTCGACGCTGAACTCGGGCGCGACGACGCCGGGCGCCGACAGCTACGACTACTACCAGGGCACGTCGATGGCGACGCCGCACGTGGTGGGCGTGGTGGCGCTGATGCTGGCGAAGAACCCGTCGCTGACGCCGGACCAGGTGGAGACGCTGCTGAAGTCGTCGTCGCGGGCCTTCCCTGCCACCTGCTCGCAGTGCGGCGCGGGCCTGGTGGATGCCAACGCGGCGGTCGATGCAGCCGGTGGCGGCACGACGACACCGCCGACGCCGGTGACGGACACCGAGTCGAACAACACCATCGCGACGGCGCAGGCGGTGAACAAGAACTCGCTGGTGTCCGGCACGGTCGCCAGCAGCTCCGACACCGACTACTTCAAGGTGACGGTGGCGAGCGGCAGTTCGCTGACCGCGACGCTGACGCCGAACAGCAGCTCCGACTACGACCTGTACATCTACAACGCCAGCGGCACGCAGCTCGCGAAGAGCGAGAAGAGCACCGGCCTGGTCGACTCGGCCTCGGTGACCAACAGCGGCGCGAGCGCGGTGACGTACTACGTGCGCGTGCTGTACTACAGCGGCGGCACCGGCGCCACCAACGGCAAGTACACGCTGGGCATCAACTGATCAGCGCTTGAAGACGATGCGCTCGACGCGGTAGCCGCGGGCCTTCAGCAGGGCCGGGAGGCCCTGCGGCCCGATCATGTGCAGGCTGCCGACGGCGGCGAACACCCGTTCGCCGCCCTCGTGCCAGGCCGCGACCTGCTCGGCCATCGCCGGGTTGCGCTCGTCGAGCATGCGCTTCATGTCGCGCCGGTCGTCGGCCGTCTTCATGCAGTCGCACCAGCTCGCATAGCGCTCCAGCTCGTCGAGCTTGCTGCCCGACCACACGTCGGCGATGCGCTTGAGCATGCGCCGCGTCTGGCCCTTCTCGAGGTCGGCCAGCGTGCGGTCGATCATCTCGACGCGCTCCTCGGGCGTGCCGCCGGTCAGCATGTCGAGCTGCATCTCCGGCGTCTCCAGCGAATCGACCTGCTTGCCCAGCTGGTGGCCGAGCAGCGCGATGAAGGCGTCGATGCCATAGGCCGGGTCCAGCCCGTCGGCGCGGCCGGCCGTGACGGCCAGGTTCAGCGCCAGCAGCACCGGGCTCAGCGAGCGGCTGATCGCGTCGGGGATGCAGGCGGCGCGCGCCTGGCCCTGCAGGCGTTGCTCCAGCGC
>NZ_JBFUCB010000058.1:0-17184 GCF_056405435.1 Rhizobacter sp. P1_G5
ATGTAGTGCCAGTACGGATCCAGGACGTCGGTCGCCTGCGCGCTGCCGATCCAACCCATGCACAGCAGCGCCACCGCCACCGACCACATCATGGCGATCGCTTTCGCCTTGGCTTGCGCCCATGGCGCCGCCAGCGCCCGCAGGCGCTTCCATCCACTTGACATTGCGTTCCTCCGAATGACCTTGCGTACCTTGACATGACCGCCGTCGTGCCCTCTTCGTGGGAGGGGATCGACTGCGGAGTGCGCGGATTAGACTGGAACGAAATGACCGCCGCAAGTGCGTGTCGCGGCTGGTGGACAGTTGTTGACAAACTGCCAAGCCTCACGGCGCGAATTGTGCAGATCCATCGCTATTCCATTGCGAGGCTCTTTCGGGTTTCGATCGGGGAAGACCTACCCGTTCAGATGCGGCAGCTTCTCGTACAAGGTCGCCCGCGAGATCCCCAGCAGCCGCGAGGCCGCGAGCTTGTTGCCGCCGGTCGCCGCGAGCGCCTCGCGGATCGCGCGGCATTCCAGTTCGGCGATCGCCTGCGGCAGTGACTTCGGCGTCGACACCCTCACGGGAACCGGCAACGGTTCCAGCGCCGCCTCGATCGCCAACCCACCGCTGTCCTGCGCCGCCACGTGCCTGAAATGCCGCGCGCTGAGCGTCATGTCATCGGTCATCAGCGTCGCCTGCTCCAGCACGTTGCGCAGCTCGCGGATGTTGCCCGGCCAGCGGTGTCGCGCCAGCAGCGCCAGCGCATCCGGCTCCAGGCTCTTGTGCGGCAGCCCGCTGCGCCGCGCGATGTCATCGGCCAGCGCCTCGATCAAGGCCTCCAGGTCGGCCATGCGCTCGCGCAGCGCCGGCAGCCGGATCGGCAGCACGTTGAGCCGGTAGAACAGGTCGGCGCGAAAGCGCCCGTCGGCCACCATCGCCGGCAGGTCGCGACTGGTCGCCGCGATGATGCGCACGTCCACGCGCTGCACCGTGTTGCTGCCCAGCGGCTCCACCTCCTGCTCCTGCAGCACGCGCAGCAGCTTCGACTGCAGCGCGAGCGGCATGTCGCCGATCTCGTCCAGGAACAGCGTGCCGCCATCGGCCAGCTTGAACTTGCCGTCGCGGCCCTTGCGATCTGCGCCGGTGTACGCGCCGGGCGCGACGCCGAAGAACTCCGCCTCGAGCAGGCTGTCGGGCACCGCGGCGATGTTGACACCGACGAACGCGCGCGAGGCCCGCGTGCTCGCCGCATGGATCGCATGCGCGAGCAGCTCCTTGCCGGTGCCGGTCTCGCCCAGCAGCAGCACCGTGCTGTCGGTCTGCGCCACGCGCCGCGCCTGCCGCTTGACCTCCATCGCCTGCGGGCTCGCGCCGATGAAGCTCGCCACCGTGAACTTCGGCCGGCGCTGCGCGGCGAGCTGCCGGCGCGCATCGTCCAGCTCGCGCTGCAGGTGACTGAACTTCGTGATCAGCGGCTGCATCGTCGTCTCGGGGTGGTCGAGCAGCACCATGCCCATCGCACCGATCACCTCGCCGCGCTCGTCGCGCAGCGGCAGCCGGCTCACGAGGAAGGTGCCGGCCTGGTTGGTCAGCAGGTCCACCAGCATCGGCTGGCCGCTGTCGATCACGTGCGCCATCAGCGTGTTCGGCACCACCTCCTCGACCAGCCGGCCGACGAAGTCGTCCTCCGCATGGCCGAGCGCCGGCAGGAATCGCTTGTAGCCCTCGCTGATCCACACGATGCGGTGCCGGCGATCGACCACCAGCATGCCCATCGCAGTGCGCGCGAGCGTGTCGAACATGCTGCGCGCGGCCAGCTTCAGCAGCGCGTCGGCATCGGCCGGCAAGGTCGGCGGCGTCGGGAATTCAGGGGTGTCTGGCACGCGGACACTGTAGCGAGCACACCGCGCCGCGCACTCAGGGTTTGTCTTTGTCGCAGCCCCTCTTGTAATTATGAATTACTGGATTTAGAGTCATCCGAACCGCCGCACCGTGGCGGCCCACCGGTGAGAACCCCATGGTCGACCCGACACCTCTGCGCCCAGCATCGCTTCACGAAGAAGTGGCCGCTCGCCTGCGCAACATGGTGTTCGAGCGCCAGCTGGCGCCCGGCCAGTGGATCGACGAGCTCGCACTGGCCAGCGACTGGAAGATCAGCCGCACGCCGCTGCGTGAAGCGCTGAAGGTGCTGGCCGCCGAAGGGCTGGTCGAATTGGTGCCGCGCCAGGGCTGCAAGGTGACCGAGCTGTCGGAGGACGATGCCGACGAGCTGTTCCCGGTGATGGCGCTGCTCGAAGGCCGCTGCGCGTTCGAGGCGGTGCGCAAGGCGACGCCCGCCGACATCAGGCTGCTGCAGCGCCTGCATGCGGCGCTCGAGAAGCACGCCGCGGCGCACAACATCGACGGCTACTACCGCGCGAACCACGATTTCCACAGCACCGTGCAGGCACTGGCCGCCAACCGCTGGCTCGACCGCGCCACCACCGACCTGCGCCGCTTCGTGCGGCTGCTGCGCGGGCGCCAGCTGAACTGGCCGGGGCGCATCGACGAATCGATCGGCGAGCACCGCCGCCTGATCGAGGCCATCGAGCAGCGCGACGCCGCGCGCGCCGAGCAGCTGATGCACGACCACCTGCTGGCCCAGCTCGCCGCGCTGAAGGCGCTGCGCGCCCATGAAGCGGCCCAGGAAGCCTCCATCGACCAGGGACAACACCATGCTTGAAGGCCTGAAGAACGCCGCCCGCCGCGCCGGCAACGACCGCGCGCTGCGCAGCCTGATGCTCGACTGCCGCCGCCTGCTCTCCGAGCGCGGCGAGGCCAACAGCGTCGCGATCGCGAGCGGCCTGGTGGCCCGCTTCAGCGGCCTGCCCGACGACCAGCAGGCCGGCTTCTTCGAGCGCCTGTCGCGCGATTTCAGCCCCGACCCGAAGGCGGTGCTGTCGGTGGCGCAGGCCTATGCCGACGAGCCCTCGGCCGACAACCTGATCCGCCTGACCCACCTCGCCGAGCCGCCACGCCAGGAGCTCTTGCGCCGCATCAACCGCACGCCGGGCGGCACCGCGCACATCGTCGCGATG
Source organism: Rhizobacter sp. P1_G5 (assembly GCF_056405435.1). NCBI lineage: Bacteria > Pseudomonadati > Pseudomonadota > Betaproteobacteria > Burkholderiales > Sphaerotilaceae > Rhizobacter > Rhizobacter sp. P1_G5. Next base: position 3,060 of record NZ_JBFUCB010000058.1, read on the forward strand.
CGCCGCAAGCTGCTCGCCCGCGTGAAGGCGCAGCCCGAGCTGCGCGCGCTGGAGGCCGATTTCCTGCACCTGCTGTCGTCGTGGTTCAACCCCGGCTTCCTGCAGATGCAGAAGGTCGACTGGCGCTCGCCCGCGCAGCTGCTGGAGCAGATCATCCACCACGAGGCGGTGCACGAGATCGACGGCTGGGACGACCTGCGCCGGCGGCTGCAGCCCGATCGCCGCTGCTTCGCGTTCTTCCACCCTCAGCTGCCCGACGAGCCGCTGATCTTCGTCGAGGTGGCTCTGCTGCCCGAGATGCCGGGCGCGATCGCGCCGCTGATCGACAAGAACTCGCAGCCGCTGCCGCCGGACCAGTTCAAGGTGGCGGCGTTCTACTCGATCAGCAACTGCCAGCCGGGGCTGAAGGGCGTGTCGCTCGGCAACTTCCTGATCAAGCGCGTGGCCGAGCAGCTCAAGCGCGAGCTGCCGCAGCTCAAGACCTTCTGCACGCTGTCGCCGATCCCCGGCTTCGCCACCTGGCTGACGGCCCGCAGCGACCTGGCCGCGCTGCCCGGCCTGAAGCGCGGCGAGGCCGAGCGGCTGGTGCAGGCGCGCGAGCTGCTCGACGAAGCGAGCGGCGGCGACCTGGCCACGCTCGCCACCGCCGCCACGCTGCAAGGCCTGGCCGAGGCCGAACGCGAGGCGCTGGCCCGCCTGTGCGCCGCCTACCTGGTGCACGTGTCGACCACGCCGGGCGGCGATGCGGTGGCGCGTTTCCACCTCGACAACGGCGCGCGGCTCGAACGGCTCAATCCTTCGGGTAACCTCTCGCGCAAAGGACTCAAGCAATCGTTCGGGATGATGGTCAACTACCTCTACGACCTGCAGAAGGTCGAGACCAGCCACGAGAAATTCACCCAGGGCGACGTGGCGCATTCGCGCGCCGTGGCCGCCCTGCTGTAGGAAGGCAAGCGCTTCCGCACCCAACGGGCCGAGCGCGGCCCGCCCTGCTCCACACTCAACGACCGGGAGACACCATGAGCTTCGATTCACGACGCGCGCCGACACGACGAGACGTTCTTCGCACCGGCGCCGCCGCGGCGGCCACGCTGGCCGTGCCGTTCGCCGGCGCACAGAGCGGCGGCTGGCCGAGCAAGCCGGTCACGATCGTCGTGCCGTTCCCGGCGGGCGGTGGCACCGATGCGTTCGCGCGCCCGCTGTTCGGGCTGATGAGCAAGAACGCCGGCAAGCAGTTCCTGATCGACAACAAGGGCGGTGCGGGCGGCAACGTCGGCGCCACCGTCGCGTCGCATGCGGCGCCCGACGGCTACACCTTCTTCATGGGCGCGGTGCACCACGCGATCGCCCCGTYGATGTACCCGAAGCTCGACTACAACATCGAGACCGACTTCATCCCGGTGGGCCTGATCTCCAGCGTGCCGCAGGTGATCGTGGTCAACCCGCAGCGCGTGCCGGTCACCGACCTGAAGGGCCTGCTGGAGTACGCCCGCAAGAACCCCGGCAAGCTGAACTACGGCTCGGCCGGCAACGGCACCTCGCACCACCTGGCCGGCGAGCTGTTCAAGCTGCAGACCAAGACCTTCATCACCCACATCCCGTACCGCGGGGCGGGCCCGGCGCTGCAGGACCTGATCGCCGGCCAGGTCGACATGATGTTCGACGGCCTCGGTTCGTCAGCCAACCACATCAAGGGCGGGCGCATCAAGGCGCTGGCCGTCGCCTCCGAGCGCCGCGCACCGGGCTTCGCCGACGTGCCGACCTCGGCCGAGGCCGGCCTGCCCACCTACCAGGTCGCCACCTGGTACGGCCTGTGGGCGCCGAAGAACACGCCGAAGGAGATCGTCGAGGCGATGCGCGCCGAGATGAAGAAGGCGCTCACCTCCGACGACCTCGTGAAGGCCTGGAACGGCCTCGGTGCCGAGACGCCCAACCTGTACGGCGACGCGTTCGGCAAGTTCGTCAACGGCGAGATCAAGCGCTGGGCCGACGTCGTCAAGGCCTCCGGCGCAAAACTTGATTGACGAGGCGCGCGTGCCCGGTTCCATCACGCTGAGCCATGACGAACCCGGCATCGCCCGGGTCGTCATCGCCCACCCCGGCAAGCACAACGCGATCGACATCGCGATGTGGCAGGCGCTGCGCGACGTGTTCGTGCGGCTGCAGGCGCAGGATGCGGCGGATGCGCCGCATGCGGTGATCGTCTGCGGGGCCGACGGGCAGTTCGCGTCCGGCGGCGACATCGGCGAGTTCGCGCAGTTCCGCTTCGACGAGCAGCGGCTGCACGATTTCCACGAGCACACCGTCGCGCCCGCGCTGCAGGCGCTGCTCGACTGCGACATCCCGGTGATCGCGCAGATCGAGGGCGCCTGCGTCGGCGGCGGGCTCGAGATCGCCGCCTGCTGCGACATCCGCATCGCCGGCATGGGCAGCCGCTTCGGCGCACCGATCGCGAAGCTCGGCTTCCCGATGGCACCGGGCGAGCTGCAGCTGCTGGCGCGCGTGGTGCCCGCGCCCACCTTGCGCGAGATGCTGCTCGAGGCGCGCCTGGTCGATGCCTCGCTTGCGCTGCAGCGCGGCCTGGTGCATGCGGTGGTGGCCGACGAACAGGTCGCGCCGCACACGCTGCAGCGCGCGCGTGCGCTCGCGGCGCTGTCGCCGCAGGCCGCGCGCATCAACAAGCGCACGCTGCGCCAGCTGGCCGCCGGCGGGCCGAGCGCCGACGAGCGCCGCGCGCACTACGGCTATGCCGACAGCCCCCAACACCGTGAAGGCATCCAGGCCTTCATCGAGAAGCGCCCGCCGCATTTCCAGCGCGGTTGAAGCGCGGTTGAAGATACCCGAGGAGGTTCGATGAGTAGTGAAAACCTGTTCGCCGCGTTGCGCGCGGCCTTTCCCGCCGACCTCGACGCGACCGCGATCGAGGTGGCCGACGGCGACGCGCCGCTCAGCTACAGCTGGCGCGACCTCGAGCGCGCGACCGCGATGCTCGCGAACCTGCTCGAATCGCTGGAGCTGCCGGCCGGCAGCCGCGTCGCGGTGCAGACCGAGAAGTCGGTCGAGGGCTTGATGCTGTACCTCGCGGTGCTGCGTGCCGGCTTCGTCTACCTGCCGCTGAACACCGCCTACCAGGCCGCCGAGATCGAGTACTTCATCGGCAATGCCGAGCCGGCGGTGGTGGTGTGCGCGCCGAAGCACTTCGGCTGGGTCAGCAAGATCGCCTTCAAGGCGGGCACGCGCCATGTGTTCACGCTCGGCGACGACCGCACCGRCAGCCTGCTGGAGCGCGCCTCGCACCAGAGCGACCGGCATGAGCCGGCGGTGCGCGGCGCCGACGACCTGGCGGCCATCCTSTACACCAGYGGCACCACCGGCCGCAGCAAGGGCGCSATGCTKWCGCACGGMAACATGYTGAGCAATGCGCGCACGCTGAAGGCGTACTGGGGATGGAAGCCGGGCGACGTGCTGGTGCATGCGCTGCCGATCTTCCACGTGCATGGGCTGTTCGTCGCGATCCACGGTGCGTTGCTGAACGGCAGCAAGATGATCTGGCTCGCGAAGTTCGACCCGAAGCGCGTGCTGGCCGCGCTGCCGCAGGCAACGGTGTTCATGGGCGTGCCGACGCTGTACGTGCGGCTGCTCGCCGAGCCCGGGCTCACGCACGCGGCCTGCAGCAACATGCGGCTGTTCGTCGCCGGTTCGGCACCGCTGCTGCCCGAGACCTTCAACGCCTGGCGCGAGCGCACCGGGCAGGCCATCCTCGAGCGCTACGGCATGAGCGAGACGGTGATGCTGACCTCGAACCCGTACGACCCGGCCGACGGCGAGCGCCGCGCCGGCACGGTGGGCTTCCCGCTGCCGGGCGTGCAGCTGCGGGTGCGCGACGAAGGCCGCGATGGAGGTCAAGACTGCGCGCGCGGCGAGATCGGCGGCATCGAGGTGAAGGGCCCGAACGTGTTCGCCGGCTACTGGCGCATGCCGGAGAAGACGAAGGAAGAGTTCACCGCCGACGGCTGGTTCAAGACCGGCGACGTCGGCCGCATCGACGAACGCGGTTACGTGTGCATCGTCGGGCGCAGCAAGGACCTGATCATCAGCGGCGGCTACAACGTCTACCCGGCCGAGATCGAGGGCTACATCAACGACATGCCGGGCGTGGCCGAGAGCGCGGTGGTCGGCGTGCCGCATCCGGACTTCGGCGAGGCGGTGGTGGCGGTGGTGGTGCCGCGCGCCGGCGCGCAGCTCGAAGGGGCCGCGATCGCGGCGGCCCTGAAGGCGCAGATCGCGAACTTCAAGGTGCCCAAGCTGGTCGAGCTGGTGCAGGAATTGCCTCGCAACACGATGGGCAAGGTGCAGAAGAACCTGCTGCGCGAGAGGCACAAGGGGCTGTTCGCCGCGGGTTGACGCTGCCGCGCGCGGCGTAAGCGAATGCGTCGCCTGTGAGGGCGCGCAACGCGATTGACATGCTGCGGCACCCCGTGGGCGCGAATGGTCGCCTGCCTGGGTAGCGCCTCCCCCGTCCTACGGGGAACAGCGGGTGTTGCAGCGGGTGGCAGGGCCCTTGCAGGGTTTTCGGCTCGTGCCCATCGGAAAAGCCGCCATGTCCGCCTCGAACCTCGCCCGCACCGCCCTTGCCGCCGCGCTGGCCGCGACCGCCTTCGCCGCGCACGCGGACTACGACCCCGTGGTCGGCAAGCTGCTGTTCGAGGACACGATGAACCAGACGGGCCGCTCGTTCACCGGCAACTGCACCAGCTGCCACACGAACGTGCAGAACCGCCGCGACCAGATCAGCTTCACGACCACCGGCCAGCACAACCAGTTCGCCGCGATCGATGCCGAGACGGCGCTGAACCGCCTCGGCTATGCGCTGAACAACTTCAGCCAGATGAAGCAGTTCCAGGTGCTCGAGGTCGACCAGATGACCGACCTCGCCGCCTACCTCGCCGACACGCCGAAGACCAGCGAGACCGAGCTGAGCTTCTCGGCCAGCGCGGTGAACACCCCGACCGTGTCGCAGAACCTGGACCTGGCCAACGGCAAGACCTTCGGGCAGGTCACGGTGGACAGCGTCGCGATCAGCGGAACCGGCGCGGCACGCTTCACGCTGAAGAGCGACACCTGCAGTGCGCAGAAACTCGCCAACGCGGCCACCTGCCGTGCGACGATCTCGTTCAGCGCCCCGGACACCGCGGGCTACAACGCAACGCTGACCATCACCATGCACCCCGGCACCTCCACCACCAAGTTCACGCGCACCGTCGCGCTGGCCGGTGCGGTCGGCGTGGTGACGCCGCCGCCGAGCGGCGGGAACGGCGGCGGCAGCAGCGGCGGCAGCAACAACAGCGACGAGGGCGGCGGTGCGCTCGGCTTCGCGTGGCTGGGTGGCCTCGCGCTGGCGACGGCGCTGTTGCGGCGGCAACGTGGACGCGCTGCCGGCTGACAGCGGCGACGACAGCCTCTGCCCGCGCTGCGAGCGGGCGTTCCATTGCGGCGTGAATGACGACCAGCCGTGCTGGTGCAGCCGCGTGGTGCTCAGCGCGGAAACGCTGGCGCGGCTTCGGTCGGCGTACGACCGGTGCCTGTGCGGCGATTGCCTGATCGAGATGTCTCAGGCTGCCGATCTCGACGCGCAGGTCGAGCGGAATCCCTCGCGTCAATAGCGATCCTTGCGGTCGCGATAGCCGTTCTTGCGCGCGCCTTTGGCGATGCCCGCCAACTCGGCAAGTTCGGGAACCGGCATCACGAGAACACCGTTGCCTTTGGGGATGAACACGAACTCCTGACCGGCTTGCCAGTTCTGCTTCTCACGCACGGCTTTCGGATTGGTGATCTGGAATTTGCTCGACAGGGTGGCGGTGGCGTTCATCCTTGTACCCCTCTCAGGCATCGATGAGACTGAGTGGCACCGGGCCGGAGGAAGTTCCTGCGCCGCAAACGCAAACGCGGGCCGTGTCGCCACGGCCCGCGCCTCGAATTCACGTCAACCGTGCGCGCTCAATCGCTCGCGTAGATGTCGACGTCCTTCGTCTCCTTGACGAACAGCATCCCCACCACGAAGGTGATCGACGCGAACACGATCGGGTACCACAGGCCGTTGTACATGTTCCCGGTCTGCGCCACGATCGCCAGGCCCGTCGCCGGCAGCAGGCCGCCGAACCAGCCGTTGCCGATGTGGTACGGCAGGCTCATCGAGGTGTAGCGGATGCGCGTCGGGAACATCTCCACCAGCATCGCGGCGATCGGGCCGTAGACCATCGTCACGTAGATCACCAGCACCGACAGGATCGCCACCAGCGTCCACCACTGGCCGCTCATGAAGGAGATCGGCTTGGCCTTGGCCGGGTAGCCGTGTTCCTTCAGGGCCGCCGCCACGTCCTTCTTGAAGGCGGCATCCTTGGCCTTGGCCTCGTCGGCCGGCAGCCCCTTCGACGAGAAGGATTCGATCGTCTTGTCGCCGATCGAGATCTTCGCCGGGCCGGTGCCGGCCACGTTGTCATAGCTCACCGAGCCTGCCGCCAGCACCTGCTTGGCGATGTCGCACGAGCTGGTGAACTTGGYCACGCCGGTCGGGTTGAACTGGAACGAGCACTCCGACGGGTCGGCCGTCACCGTGACCTTGGCGCTCTTCTGGGCCGCCGCGAGCTCGGGGTTGGCCGTCTCGGTCAGCGCCTTGAACAGCGGGAAGTAGGTCAGCGCCGCGATCAGGCAGCCGGCCATGATGATCGGCTTGCGGCCGATCTTGTCCGACAGCGTGCCGAACACGATGAAGAACGGCGTGCCGATCAGCAGCGCGGCGGCGATCAGCACGTTGGCCGTCGCCCCGTCGACCTTCAGCGCGCCCGTCAGGAAGAACAGCGCGTAGAACTGGCCGGTGTACCAGACCACGGCCTGGCCCAYCGTCAGCCCGAYCAGYGCCAGGATCACGATCTTCAGGTTYTTCCACTGGCCGAACGACTCGGTCAGCGGTGCCTTCGAGGTCTTGCCCTCTTCCTTCATCTTCTTGAAGGCCGGCGATTCGTTCATCGACAGGCGGATCCACACGCTGACGGCCAGCAGCAGGATCGAGACCAGGAACGGAATGCGCCAGCCCCAGTCGGCGAACGCTTCCTCACCGATCCAGGTGCGCGTGCCCAGGATCACCAGCAGCGACAGGAACAGACCGAGCGTCGCCGTGGTCTGGATCCACGAGGTGAAGGCCCCGCGCTTGCCGTGCGGCGCATGCTCGGCCACGTAGGTGGCGGCACCGCCGTACTCGCCGCCGAGCGCCAGGCCCTGCAGCAKSCGCAGSSCGATCAGGATCACCGGSGCSGCGACGCCGATSGAYGCGTAGSTSGGCARCASGCCGACGATGAAGGTCGACAGRCCCATGATCAGGATCGTSACCAGGAAGGTGTACTTGCGSCCGATCATGTCGCCSAGCCGCCCGAACACCAGCGCGCCGAACGGCCGCACGATGAAGCCGGCCGCGAACGCGAGCAGCGAGAAGATGACCTGCGAAGCCGGGTCGAGGTTGGAGAAGAACTGCTTGCCGATGATGGCGGCCAGCGTGCCGTACAGGTAGAAGTCGTACCACTCGAACACGGTGCCGAGGCTGGACGCGAAGATGACCTTGCGCTCCTCCGCCGTCATCGGCGCCGCGGGGTTGCGTGCCGGTTTGGCCACTGCAGTTGCCATTGGAATGTCTCCTTGTCGTCAGGCTCCTTGCCGAACGGCAAGGCGTGCCGCATCTTCACGACGCCCTCTGACCCATCCCTGACGCCAAGCTGAACGCCGGCTGACAAGTTCAGTGACAACCCTGACGACTCGTTTCTCATCGTGAGAAACGAGGGATGACCCGACCTAGGGCTTACGCTGAATGCCCACCGGCTGCCGCGCCGCGTCGTCCCACGCGGGCCCGTCGAACCACGGATCGCCGGCCAGCCAGCCCTGCAGCAGCTCCAATCCATCGAGCCCCCAGAACAGCCGGCCGTCGACCTCGACCGTCGGCACCCCGAAGACGCCGAGCGACACCGCCTGTGCGGTCGCTGCCTTCAGCGCGGCCTTGACCTCGTCGCCCTGCGGATCGAGCGCCGGCTGCAGCCGCTGCGCGAGCGCCTCCAGCCGCTGCGGATCGTTCGCGTCCGCGCCGCCGCGCCACACGTGGTGCATCAGCTGCTCGCAGACCCAGCGGTTCGGGGTCGCAAGCGGGCCGCGGCAGGCCAGGCCCAGGCGCAGGAGCGCGAGCGGGTTGAACGGATGCTGCGCCGGCATCTGCATCGGGATGCCGTGCCGGTGCGCCAGCCACGCCACCTGCCGGTAGGTCCAGTCGCGCTTCGGAGCGATCTCGGCCGGGCCCTTCTGCCCCCATTGCGACAACAGCCCGGCGAACAGCACCGGCTGGTACGCCACGGCGACGCCGTGCCCTTCCAGCACCTGCGGCAGGCGCTCGAACGCCAGGTAGGCGTACGGCGAGATCACGTCGAACCAGAACCGGAGTTGCTTCATCGCGACCGCTCCTCATCGACGACCGGCACGGCCGCCTTGCGCAGCGCGATCGCCTGCCAGACCTGCCGCTTGCCGTCGTCGTCCATCTTCGACCACGCCGCGATCTCGTCGATCGTGCGCCAGCAGCCGGCGCACAGGCCGCTGGCCGCCTCCATCCGGCAGACGTTCACGCAGGGGCTTGCCACGGCGGCCGCTTCGTCCATCAGGTGAGCACCAGTTCGGCGATGTCGTCCCACAGCGAGGCATCGATGCGACCGCGGACCTGCTTCACCTCGCGGTGCTGCTTGTCGAGGATGAACGAGGTCGGCGTCTGCGCCATCGCCCCGAAATCGTCGCGGTGCGTCGCATCGGCGCGCCACAGCATCGGGAACTGCTGCTTCATCGGCACGACGCGGTTCAGGATCGCGTCGTACTCGCGCACCGCCGCCAGGCTGCGGTCGAGGCTCACCGCGACCAGCTGGAACGGCTTGTCGCGCCACGCCTCGTAGTTCGCGCGCAGCTCGGGCATCTTGTCGCGGCACACCGGGCAGTCGGTGGACCAGAAGAACACCAGCACCGCCTTGCCCGCGTCCTGCGCCAGTTCGTAGCGACGCCCTTCCAGCGTGTTGCCGGCCAGCGCATGGCCCGGCGCCGCCGGCGCAGCGTGCAGCGGCACGGCATGGCCGAGTGCGGCCAGCGCAGCGGTCGACAGGAAGGAACGGCGATCGAGGCGGGAGGTCATGGCGCAGCCTGCAGAAGTGGAGCTGTGCATTGGTCGCCAGGGCCGGACGGGCATTACGTGAAGTCGATCACATCAGGTCACGTCGGCTACCGGCGCCTGCGTCAGCGCCTGCAGCTCGGCCGGGCTCAGCCTGAACACGCCCTTCGGGTGCCCGGCCGCCGCCCAGATCTCGTCGAAGCGGAGCAGCTCGCGGTCGATCAGCGTGACCGGCRCATTCGCATGGCCGACCGGCGACACCCCGCCGATCGTGAAGCCGGTGCGCGCCTTCACGAAATCGGCATCGGCGCGGCCGAGCGGGCCGGCCAGCGCCGCCACCTTCTTCTCGTCGACGCGGCGGTCGCCCGAGGTCACGACCAGCACCGCGACATCGTCGGCGCGGCGCCGGAAGATCACGCTCTTCGCGATCTGGCCGAGCTGCACGCCCAGCGCATCGGCCGCCTCCTGCGCGGTGCGCGCATTCACCTCGAGCAGGATCGGCGCATGCGGATGGCCCAGCGTGCCCAGCACCGCGCTGACGTGGCGGAAGCCTTCGGGCAGGTCCTGCAGATCCTGAATCAGCGTTGTCTCGCTCATGCCTTCGCCTCCGCCGCAGCCGCCCGCTTCGCCAGCAGCGCCTTGCCCGCGCGCGACACCGGCGCGCGGCCCAGCACCTGCGAGATGTAGTTGCCGGCATCGACCAGCGCGTTCAGGTCGATCCCGGTGTCAATGCCCAGCCCGTCCAGCATGAACAGCACGTCCTCGGTCGCGACGTTGCCGGTCGCGCCCTTGGCATACGGGCAGCCGCCCAGGCCGGCCACGCTGGCATCGAAGGTGTGCACGCCCAACTCGAGGCTCGCGTAGATGTTGGCCAGCGCCTGCCCGTAGGTGTCGTGGAAATGCCCGCTCACCTCCACCAGCGGGTAGTGGCGCAGCGCGCGCTCCAGCGCCGCCTGCACCCGCTTCGGCGTGCCGACGCCGATGGTGTCGGCCACGCCGCAGTGGTCGACGCCGATGCCGCGCATCAGCCGCACGACGCGCTCGACCTCATCGGGGCTGACCTCGCCCTGGTACGGGCAGCCGAGCGCGCACGAGATCGCCCCGCGCACCTTGATGCCGTTCGCATGTGCCGCCTCGACCACCGGGCGGAAGCGTTCGATGCTCTCGTCGATGCTGCAGTTGATGTTGCGCTGGCTGAAGGCCTCGCTGGCGGCCGCGAACACGACGATCTCGTCGGGCCGGGTCACGAGCGCAGCCTCGAAGCCGCGCAGGTTCGGCGTCAGCACCGAGTAGCGCACGCCCGGCTTGCGCTGCAGCCCGGCCATCACCTCGGCGTTGTCGGCCATCTGCGGCACCCATTTGGGGCTCACGAAGCTGGTGACCTCGATCTCGCGCAGCCCGGCCGCCTGCAGCCGGTGCACCAGTTCGATCTTGTGCGCAGCGTCGACCTGCTTCGCTTCGTTCTGCAGTCCATCGCGTGGACTGACATCGACCAGCGTGACGTGGGTTGGAATCATGACTTAAGTCTCGATGGGAAGGTCCGCGAGGGGCACCCCCCCTTTGTCCGGGGATGGCGAGCCGAGCGGGGCCTGTCGAAGATACCTGAACTGACTGGAGCATGTCGTGTCCACACCCGCCGAACTTCGCATCGCCACCCGAATCCATTTCGGCCTGAAGCAATGGCTCGGGGAAGGCATCGACGTCGAGGTGATGCTGCGGCAGCCCGAGGAAGCCCGCGAGATCCTCTTCGTGTGCCAGGCCTCCGGCCAACCCGAACTGGAATCGCTGGCACGGCAGTGGGCCGTTGCCCGGCCCGAGGCGAAGAAGGCGTCCCGCCCGCGTGTCGTGCCGGACAGGCCTGTGCCGACATCCCCCCCGAAAGCGTCCACCAAGCCCGCCGCACCGCGCGCCGCGGCGAAGCAGGACCTGGCCTGGGCCCAGGACACCAGCGGCTTCGGCATCACGCAACCGGCCGAGCTGGAGCCGGCGCAGCCGGAAACCACCGGCGCGAGCTGGCACAAGCCGTCGAGCTGGCTGCGCCTGGGGTCCGGCCGCCACTGAGGCCGCCCTGAGGTCATCAGGCCGGGGCGCGCAAGCGCAGCAGTTCGCCACCCTCGCCCACCTGATCGCCCGCTGAATACAGCAGCTCCTCCACCGTGCCGTCGCGCGGCGCGGTGATCGTGTGCTCCATCTTCATCGCCTCCAGCACCGCGAGCGGCTGGCCCTGCTTGACGCTGTCGCCGGGCTTCGCGAGGAAGGCCACCACCTTGCCGGGCATCGGCGCGGTCAGCCGGCCGCCTTCGGCCGCGCCGTCACCGGCATGCGCCAGCAGGTCGACCTCGCTGGCGAGCGCCGAGCCCTCGGGCGCGAACACCGCGATGCGCTCGCCGACCGCGTAGACGGCCAGCACCCAGCGCCGGCCGCCGACCACCACCGCATGCCGATCCGCCGACAAGGCCTGCGCCTCGAACGCATGCCGTTCGGCACCGATCGCCAGCGTCATCGCGCCACGGTGGTTGCGCTCCAGCATCACCGTGTGGTGGGTGCCCTGCAGCTCGATGTCGAAGCGCCGCTGCGCGCCGCCGTGCAGCCGCCAGCCGTCGCGCCGCGACCACGGGTCGTCGGTCTGCAGCGCCGCCTCGGCCGCGATCGCATGCGCGACGACGCCGGCCGCGACGCACTCCAGCGGCAGCGGCGGCGCTTCGAACAGCGCCACGCGCTCGCGCTCGATCAGCGCGGTGTCGAGGTCGGCCTCTGCGAACGACCGGCTCGCCACGACCCGCCGCAGGAACGCGACATTGGTGTGCAGCCCGACGATGTGCGTCTGCGCGAGCGCTGCATCGAGCCGCGCCAGCGCCTGCGCGCGGTCGGCCCCCCAGACGATCAGCTTGGCGATCATCGAGTCGTAGTGCGGCGAGATCGCGTCGCCCTCGCGCACGCCGGCATCCAACCGCACGTCGGCGCGCTCGAACGCGGCGGCCGGCGGCGTGCGGAACACCTGCAGCGTGCCGGTGGCCGGCAGGAACTGCGCATCGGGGTTCTCGGCACACAGCCGCGCCTCGATCGCGTGGCCGTGGATGCGCAGCTGCTCCTGCGCCAGCGGCAGCGGCTCGCCGGCCGCGACGCGCAGCTGCCACTCCACCAGGTCCAGCCCGGTGATCGCCTCGGTCACCGGGTGCTCGACCTGCAGCCGGGTGTTCATCTCCATGAAGTAGAAGCGCAGGTCGCCGTCGGCCGAGGGCTCGGCGATGAACTCCACCGTGCCGGCCCCCACGTAGCCCACCGCCTGCGCCGCCGCCACGGCGGCCTGCCCCATCTCGCGCCGCCGTGCCTCGGTCATGCCGGGTGCCGGCGCCTCCTCGAGCACTTTCTGGTGGCGGCGCTGCACCGAGCAGTCGCGCTCGAACAGATAGACGCAGCGGCCGTGCGCATCGGCGAACACCTGGATCTCGATGTGGCGCGGACGGGTCACGTAGCGCTCGACCAGCACCGCGTCRTCGCCGAAGCTGTTGATGGCCTCGCGCTTGCACGACGCGAGCGCGTCCTGGAACTCGGCCGACGATGGCACCGCCCGCATGCCCTTGCCGCCGCCGCCGGCGCTGGCCTTGATCAGCACCGGGTAGCCGATGCGGTCGGCCTCGCGCTGCAGCAGCTGCGGATCCTGGTCGGCCCCGTGGTAGCCGGGCACCAGCGGCACGCCGGCCTCGGCCATCAGCCGCTTCGACTCGGCCTTCAGCCCCATCGCCTGGATGGCCGACGGCGGCGGGCCGATGAAGACCAGCCCGGCGTCGGCGCAGGCCTGCGCGAAGTCCTCGTTCTCGCTGAGGAAGCCGTAGCCGGGGTGGATGGCCTGCGCACCGGCGGCGTGCGCGGCCTCGATGATGCGGTCGCCGCGCAGGTAGCTTTCCTTCGGCGCGGGGCCGCCGATCAGCACCGCCTCGTCGCAGGCCTGCACGTGCTGCGCATGGGCATCGGCGTCGGAGTACACCGCCACGGTGCGGATGCCGAGCCGGCGCGCGGTGGCCGCGACGCGGCAGGCGATCTCGCCACGGTTGGCGATCAGGATCTTGGTGAACATCGTTGTCTCCGGGTTCAGGGCGTCCACACCACGTCGTTGTCGACCGCGTACAGCTTGCAGGGCTCGCCCTTGCGCTGGCAGAAGCCCAGCGCGCGGCCGATGGCCCAGTCGCCGCTGGCGGTGCCGGCCGCACCTTTCGGGCCGATGGCGTAGGCGCGCGGCAGCTTCGAGGCGAGGAACTTGCGGTAGTGGCCTTCGCGTGTCGCGGCATTCACCGGCACCTTGTCGATCTCGTCGATGGCCGCGAACGATGATGCGGGCGGACGCGCGATCACGCCCGGCGTGTCGAAGCCGAGCTTCGCGAGAAAGGCCTCGGCATACGGCACCCAGTGGTCCATGTCGAAGTTCAGTGCGCCGTGGCCGTTCTGGCCCGCCGCGGCCAGCGTGTGGAACTCGGCCTTGCCGCCGCCGGCGGTCCAGGCCTCGTGCCAGCGGCGCGGCACGTCCGGCCCCCAGTAGAGGTCGTTCTCCCAGTAGAGCCACAGCATCGGTGCCGTCGCACTGCGCGCCTGGTCCTTCCACAGGCTCTCGATCTGCTGCGGGCTGCAGGGATTGCGCGGGCGGCCGTCCGGATCGCCACCGCTGCCACCCGAGAAGTTGATCGCCCCCACCAGGCCGGGCGGGTGCCGCGACACGGTGGCGACCGCCGTCAGGCCGCCCGCCGACTGGCCCATCACGAGCCAGCGCGAGGTGTCGACGTAGGGCAGCGTCTTCGCGAACGCCAGCGTGGCCATCACCTGGTCGGCCACCGCGACGGCCATCGGCCCGGGACGCCGCGATTGGCAGGTGCCGGTGTCCTCCGGGTCGAAATCGCCATACGTGTCGGCATAGCCCACGCGGGTCGGCAGCAGCACCGCGAACCC
>NZ_JBFUCB010000059.1:0-17144 GCF_056405435.1 Rhizobacter sp. P1_G5
GACTTGACCTGCGAGTGCGTGGTTCATCGCCGTTTGATCGAGAAGGTTGCTTCCGATCGGCGGCGGGCACGGCCGCAGTGAGGCTTCGCGGGCCCTATACGACAGCCCGCTATCCATCTCGAAGGCGTCCTACTCGGACCCCTCGATGCGGCGAAGATCGGAGAATCCGGGGCAATAGGTCTGTGGTTGCATGGCGCGGTCGAGTGCCCGRCCGTGATCGAGCGGCGACCAATGGCAGCGCAAGTGCTGCCCGTGCACACTTCGACGCGGCCCTTCGGATCCAGCTTGCTCTTGCCGACCCGCTTGGGATACTGCGGCTCGACGGCAAAAACCCTGCTCGTCTCGAAAAAAACATCGACACGGCACTCTCGGCCAATGAGAATCGATGGACGCGGAAGATCTTCGAAACCGAGCTCATTCGATGGCAGAACGGCTCACGCCGGTCGAGCCGCTACGAATGCTCAGCCCAAGTGACTGTCGCGGTGCCAAATCTTCGAACCGGATACGGCTCAGGGGATGTGCGGGAATGGTGAGACTGCAAAAATATTGTTCGGTTTATTGCGGCCTGCCCCCTCTGGGCGCCATCCAAATGATGTATCGCCGGCGTGATAGCGCGGTAGGTCGAAACTTCGGGTGGGGGAGTGACTAGTGCTGGCCCCCGCACCTCTTGCGGACGAGTTTGCAACGGGGCATCTGGGTCGCATCGCATTTTTCAATGGTTTCCCGCGCGGGCAGCAATGCGAGATCGCGCTTCGGCGGGAGCATCATCGCCGATGCCCACAATCGTCCGCGGATCCGCTCGTCAACTGCGTTGCCGGCTTGATAGGCATGGACACACTGCAGTATGTGCGACTGCATACGATGCTGCCGTTTCATGCCTTCGTTCTGAATCCTGCGCAGATGACCGACGAGGGGGAGTGGGGTAATTCTGTTCTCCGCCGCCAGGGCTTGATATCTCCCCGTGCGGCTGCCTATCTCTGTGCACAATGCGCCGAGGAAGACTTGCATTTCTGGGGGCCAAGCTACTGGCGCCGCGCGCATCAACTTCCAGGCGTCAACTGGTGTGATCGTCACGCGACACCGCTGTGCTACGTGGCGGAAAAAGATGCGTTCCTTCGCTCGCCGATGCACTGGGTCAATTCTTCAGCAGCCCGTCCCGTTCCGCACGCGGAGCCACCGATTCCGCAAGTACAGCGATTCATCGACGTGTGCACATCGATGCTCGATGCGGGCAGAGTCTGGGATGGTCGCGACGTCGGTCGAAAGTTGATGGACCGCGCCATGGATCTTGGAATTCGCGTATCAAACGGCGGCACCAGACCACTACTGAGCGAGTTTGCCGTCGCCGCCTATCCCTTGCCGTGGCTCCAGGAGGTCTTCCCAGTTGCCAAGTTCCACGGCGACGGCCGGCGCACACATTCGATTGATTCGGTCCTGCGTTGCAGTACGAGTACCGCCGAAGCCGTTGCACTCGCAAGTGCGCTCATGTTCGACACGGTAGAGGAAGTATTCTTGCGCTTCGCCGCACGCAGGACTCGCTCTTCAAAGATCTCGATGTATGCGGTGTGCCGTACCCATGGAGGCGAGATCAATGCGATCGCCAAGGAGCTCGGTGTGACCACCAAGCAGGCCGCGGCCCGCCTGACTCGCAATCGAGATCGGCTTCTGGCTTCTTTACGAGGGACATCATCGTTGCGCGCCGCGTGCATGTTCCTCGATGACGGACTGACGCTCGCGGATGCGGCACGAAGCGGGGGTGTCACCACCCAAGCACTCGAAAGCGTGCTTCGCCTCCTGTTCGGGGGCCGCCACGGTAGGCATACGAGCGAAAAACTGAGGCGTGCGGCGACGACAACGCCGGCACCTCGTGGCAAATTGGTGCGCGATGGCACTCATTCGCCTCGTAGCGTCGCCTCGCGGATTCCATAGAGCCTGATGGCGTTGCTGGCGAAGACGCGGAACAGCGCCTGAAGTTGTGCGGAACTCGGCATGCTCCACCAACCGCATGCATTCCTTGACCCGGATCGGGTGCTAAGCCAAGCACTGCTGTTTGAAGATCCTGGCATCTTGGCATGGCTTCCCGATGAAACCATGTTCAGCTTGGCCAGTCGACAACACGCGTGGTCGGGGCATGGAGCGGCCTGGCGAACCTGCCTGCAGTTGTTCGGAAGCAAACGTGGCGGAATGGAGCATGACTTCCCCTCACACCTGAACGTCTTCGTCGATCGATCACAGGGGGTAGCCGGCGAAGCCCTTGCCCTCGTCAATGAGCGGACCCTGCTGCCGTACTACCTTCCTTTCCGAACCGAGGAACAGGCGCGCGATGCGATCGCCGGCATGTGTGGGAGCGGCATCGGTGCGGCCAAAGCGCGCCTCGGGCTGCTCGCGAGCCGGTTCAGAGCCAATCATCCCTTGAAAGCATGCCTCCAGTGCATCGTCAGCGACAGCTTGAAGCACGGCACGGCGTACTGGCACCTCGCGCATCAGTACCCTGGAGTTTGGGTCTGCTCCGAGCATAGGTGCCTGCTTTCGGAGTCAACGCTCAAAGCGACTGGTGTCGGACGCTTTTGGTGGCATTTGCCGCGAAGCGATTCACTTGTCATACCGACTTCCGACGGTCGCCCGATGAACGAGCGCGATGAGGGATTGCGCGCATTCAGTCGGTTTGCGACCCTGATCCAGCACTGCGTCAAGCGATCAGCCGGGTTTCACTTTGAACCAGCAGCACTGTCCCGTGTGTACCGACGCAGCCTCGAACAGCGAGGGATGACGAATGCACGCGGAGGCGTGCGCATGGCAGCCGCGGCATCTACGTTCGTCGAACACTGCCGGGAGCTCAGAGTAGTTCGCGAGCTCGGCGCGTTGCCGGCGACCACCGCAGCGGCGGCGTCCCAATTGACGAGGCTCTTTGGCGCCCCGCGAGGCGGAACGCATCCTATCCGCCATCTTACTGTTATCGATTGGCTCTTTGAGGAGTGGTCAGAATTCGAACTCGCCTATCTTTCTGCGGCCAAGAAGGAGCCAACTCAACGTGTGCCAGCACATGAGCCTGTGAGGCTATCTGGACCAGCCGCTCGCGAGACGGCGCGCCTTGAGTTGGTCAGACTGATAACGATCGAAGGCCGCAGCCTGCGTAGCGCAGCGGTGCAACTTGACGTCGACAGCGCCACCGCCGCGGCGTGGGCGACGCGGGCGGGTATTCGCGTACTGCGAAGGCCGAAGCTTCTCAAGCCCGTCTTGCTGGACGGCCTGATCGCTGGGCTGCGATCTGGCGCCGACAAGCAGGAGTTGGCGACGCGGTACGGGATATCCGTAGAGACTGTCACGCGCGTGCTCAGGACGGAGATCAATCTGCATATCGATTGGTGCGCAGCTCGCAGTACCAAGCGACGCACTCAGGCACGCGCCGATTGGCTGCGTCTGAGTGATGAGGCCGGCTGGCAGGGTGTGTCGGCGGTACGTCGCCTAGCGCCGGGAGACTACGCTTGGCTCAACCGGCATGACCGAGAGTGGCTGCGGCAGCAGAACGCGAAGTTGATGGTGCAACCACGAGGCAATGGATCAGCGGTTGATTGGGATCGACGCGACTCCATTCTTGCCAACGAAGTGAAGAAGTTGGCACTGCGAATTCGATTGGAGCGCCCCACTGAAAGAGTCGAGCGATGGCAGATCTATCAACTACTGCCGGAGCTGAAAGCGAAGCTGCAGTCCCTAGGCCGACTCCCGCTGACGAAGGCGGCCCTGACAATCGCCACCGGCGCTATCAAGAGTTCCTGCTCGCGAGAGCGCCCCCTGTTCTGACGCTGGGCTGGCTTACCTACAGCAAGCTGCCGCCAAGGGTCGTCCAGAATGCATCCGAGCGAGGCAACAAGTCCTCATACCTGCCAAGCTTCTCAGGGTCCTTTGTGAGCAAGGCCTCGACGGCCGGCTTCAGAGGAGCCAGGTAGGTATTAGCGGCTTTCCGAAAATGCTCCAGCTTCATCACGTCGGAATTGCTCTCGATGGCGCAGCGATGCGCAAAGATCCATAGCATTCGAATGATGCGTGGCACGCCGGCCGTCAACTCAATGACCAGTCTTCGAAGGCCCTCCGTGTCCTCCGGTCGAATTCGGACCCATTGATATTTCAGCAACGCGGGGAACAAGAACTCGGAATAGTACGGCTCGTCGGCGCTGCGAATGTTCGGTATGACGTGAAAGCCTTGCGTAAGCAAGCGCTCTGCCGTACTCAGGCGCGCGGAGAGGGCCGCAACCCCATCCGGTGTGCCGGCCACCAGGAGCGGAATGCGCCACGTGTTCGTGAGGCCGAGGATAAACTTGAGGGCCGAGTCCTCAATGACGCTCAGCTGAATTCCTTCACCTTTTGCACGTCGGGATCGCCGAATCTCCAGTGTTGGAATCTTGAAGAGATTCTGGATCTCGTCCAGGAACAGCAACCCGAGGAAGTGTCCCGATGCCACCTGTCGCCACTCTTCCAGCATGCCTAACCCGTTTCGACGGGCGCGGCCGCGATAGTGGGCGAACCTACTCGTACCCAGTGCTTCGTCGTACGCCGTCATGAGATTTAGCGCAAGGTCCTCCGCCCTCCCGGAACCCGGCACATCGGCGCGCAACCAAGTCAGCTGTTGCAGTCCCCGCGCCATTTGGGGAAAGTTCGCATGCGGCACGACCTGGTGGTACCACGACAGGCACTTCTCGATGGTCAGGGTCTTGCCGCTACCAGAGATGCCCACCACCGTGGCCGCCATTGCTGGCGCTGTCGGCGGCAGGCGGGCTGGAGCGTCTCCGTAAAGGGCACTCCACGTCCGCGAGTCACGGGGACACCGATAACGGTATCCCTGCCGTAGCATCAGGTCTGTGGTCGTGGCGATCGAGGTGGCCTGCGGTCGTGGCACATACAGATCGCTGACGCTCATCACGTTGTGAAGTAGTACGTGCGGAGGTAGGCCGACCAGGTCCTCAGGGGGTGGAGGCATTGTTTGAAGATGCTCAGTAATTTCAAGCAGTGAAGGGATCGGCCCGAGGGCGTCGATCAAGATGTTGCCCGCATAGGCCGGAACCTCATGGTTTGGAATTGAAGGGTTTAGCATTCTGTGTTCTCCGGCGAGACCGCTTGACGCAACTTCCGCATCGTCTCGAAGTAGGCTTCGTCACCGCTGGCGGTGCTCAGCTCGGTCGGTAAGGAGGGTTTTTCCGCGGTACCGGATGCGCGGAACACCTCCAAGCCGCGAGCCTCTGTCATAGGCGGTATCGGCCCGTCGTACTGGGCTTCCGCCTCTGCGGTACGCCTGGCGGCATCGCGCGCCATCTCCAGGGTGCGCTGCAGTGCCTTGATCGATTGCCTCGTACGCTCGTACTCGCGCGCCGCGTTGCTGAGCGTGTGAATCAACCGCGCTTCGACATATTCGTCGAAGGTCAAGTCCGCGGAGGCAAGCGATTGATCCGAGAGGGTCAGGTCGAGCATGCCGGTGCCGCCCTTGTTGGGCGTCCAGATTCGCGATGTGGAGCCTGGGAACGTGTACACACGCCGCTCCTGGCTACCATAGTTCGCTGCCACGCTTGTCCATTGATCTTTTGTCGCGACCTCGGACTCATACTCGAGGGCGCCGAGAAAGATGCCAGTTCGCTTCACTCGGCAGGTCTCCGAAGGAAGCAACGACGCAATTAAGTGTGAGTCGGAGAACGCTTTTCGATAGCCGATGCCGGCTTCAAACCCGTAGCGCCAAAGTCCGGCGGGCGATGGGTGTACGCCTGCGCCGATCATGTGAGCGTCCATTCGATGCGATCGATCGGCGGTGAGGTTGTAGTGGTCGAACACCACAGACAAATACTGAACGTACTCTCGCAGAGTGTAGGCAGGTCGAGTCTTTGTGCCTTTGAGTTCGTACTCCTTGCGGCGTGCATCGATTGCTCCAGGTTGAAAGTACTGCTTGTCCTTCGTGATTCGAAACAGTACCTCGACCAGTCCTTTCCAGTCGGGTCTGTAGGAGGCGGCATAGTTGGGAGTGAACCCGAGAAGTGACGCAGTTTCGCGCGCTCCAAGAGAATGGTATTCACCGCGGTCAAACAGGAATTCGGCAGGGAGACCCGGCAGTGGATGCAGAGACGGCAGCGGCTCGTACCCCCACAGCGAACCGATGAGTTCCGGCGATGCGAACGTCGAGAACAATGCAATCTYGGCGGTTGACCAGGCAGGCCCGGTTAAGCAGACGTAGAAGCCGACGATGGCGGTGGACCAGACGTCAACAACGATGTAGACAATGG
The DNA here is from genome assembly GCF_056405435.1 of Rhizobacter sp. P1_G5. Taxonomy (NCBI): domain Bacteria; kingdom Pseudomonadati; phylum Pseudomonadota; class Betaproteobacteria; order Burkholderiales; family Sphaerotilaceae; genus Rhizobacter; species Rhizobacter sp. P1_G5. Next base: position 6,264 of record NZ_JBFUCB010000059.1, read on the forward strand.
GTCGACCGATGAACCAAGCGCGATTCACGCTACTACGCAGATGGATGTCACCGGTGGTTGAATCGATCGCGAAGACGTGGCCTGGTCCTGCGACACCTTGCCAAGAGCGACCATGTAATCCCCGCATACTTCGGAGGAAGTAGCCTTTGATCGTTTTGTCCCGAACACGATCGAGGTTATTGACCTCGCACTGAATTACGCGATCGACTTGTCTCTTATTAGGAATGGTTCCCTGCGGCGGAAGCTGCGGAACCAACCCGTCCGGCGTGGAGACGTATTGGCTTACGAATCCGCCAAGAATTATTCGATCATAGCGATCCTTGCCTTTTGGCTTCGGTTTCGGGAGTTTTCGGTACGCGGCCATGATTAGAACGACCCAAGCGCTGCTCATTCCGGGCTGCGGAATTTCCTCAAGGTCCCGTCGTTCACTGTTCGTCTTCCTTCCCGCCTTCTTCCTATTCCCATCACACCGTCGACGCACGCCTGGAGCGCCGCAGCGGTCGTTGCGGGTAATCAATGAGCCGGCACTGAAGCCGTACTGGCACAGGTGAGAAAAATTCGAGTAGATGACGCCTCGCGAACATCTCGTTCGCAGGACGGCTCGCCGTACCAGCCCACTTATGCCGTGATGGCATATCAGCAAGTCACGAAAGATCCTAGGATTGAGGAACTCTTCCATCACCCGCAGGCGGCGTTCCCACCGCGCACGATCTCCGTCAGTCAAATCCTCCGCAAGCGAAAGCAATCGAGCCTCGGGTTCGACGCCTATGGTTGTGAGTTTTGCGGAGTTCTCGAGATCTACAAGTGACTGGCGATCCTCCCAAAGCAGCGGTGTGGCAATTGACGGACTTTTCTTGCAACGCTTGCCCGTCGATGATTGGGTGTCGCAGGCATGTTGACTCGAGGGCGCTGCAACGGTCAGGCGAACAAGGACTGTGAGGTCGTAGTTTGGAGCGTCGAGTACAACTCGAAAGAGGCCATCTAGCCGCTCGTCTTCAATCCTCACTACGGCGTTATCAGCTATGCAGGAAGACACAATGATCTCCTCTCTGCAATCGGATTGAATTGCTTGAACTGCCGTTCGGATACGAGACGCAAAGGGATGGAGGGGCGCCAGCCTCTGGCCATGTCCAATCTGACCTTGCCGCACCATGTGGACTGCCAGAAGATAAGCTGCGCCGTTTGCTGATCGACTTGGAACTTGAATGCGATGCGAGCGATTGCCGTACTGAACGAGGATCCCACTAAGTGAGGTGCGAACTGGCCGCATTCGCTAGTTATCTCATCGCTGACCTCATCCGTGGAAAGCGCCCAGGGAACTGCCCTGCGCATGCAGAGGGCAACTTCCCTTTGATAGAGCGATGGCGAAAGCAACAGCCACGGTACGCCACGATGTACCCAATAGGCGCGCTCGATTCGCAGCAGCTGTAACGTCCGCTTGGACGTTACATCCTGGTCAAGCTTGACGCTGATTGCCAGTAGAGTCGGTTCTTGGTTCCCCTGCCTCAGGGTCACCAGGAGGTCCGTCGTGAACACCCAAGGTTCTCGCTCGCCCGCGCATTCGACGAAAGGGTGCCTAATGGAGAGCTTCTCTGCAAGCTCGAGCGTGCCGAGGCCCTCCTGGGTTAGGAATGCGGCAGAGTAACTAGCCAACTCGTGCTGGCTTGAGCGCAGCGAGAGAGGGAACTGCTCCCGCAGGTCGATGGCGTCAGCTAGTTGTGTACAGAAGAGGAAGCCGATCGCTTCATTGATCGACAGAAGGTGATGCTGGCGGCCGGTCCTCCTCCAGTACGGTAGGCCCGACCGACCGTGACTTGCCGGGTCTCCGCGGGTCACTTGATGCCAGGGCTGAAAGGACGACAATATTCCGGTGCCGCGCCCCTTGTCGCGCCATGCACTCAGCAAGGCTGGTGTGAATCGCTTGGTTGTCCTCATCGCGTTCCTTCCAACTCGCTGAGGGCGAGCTTGTCCATCGCTCGCCGCCAGGAGGCTCGTTCGACAAAATCGGACAAGGAGGGAATTGACGCGGTGAGTACCGCCTCGTATGCTTTCAGCGTCAGTTCTTGAAAGCCGGTTCCCCCTTGGGCCGGGCAAAGGGCGTCTTCGGTGTAGGAGCCGAAGACGCTTTGTTGCTTAGGGCGTTGGTGGCATAGGGTGGGCTACCTCCTCTGTTGGTCAGTCGGACGGTGTTGCGCTCGCTTTGAGTCCAAGCGCGACTGCGATTCTGTGGGATTGACCGCGCAAGCATTTGCGCCTGCCTTTAATAACTGAGTAGACGAGCGACGCATTGAAGCCGCGTTGTGCTGACCAGTGTGCGATGGTGACGCCTTCGGCGCGGAACCGGCGAAGTGGGTCGGTGGGCGAGGAGACTGAATCTCGCGCAGCCACATCACTGAGGTGCTCAGGTGCCGGTGCGAGTGCCACTGTAGAGAGATGACGCGGCGTCGTTCCAATTTGAATCGCACGCTCCGCGACACGATCACTGCCTAGACTCGATTCTGGATCAGTTGCGTGCATTGTCATCCCACGGCTGAGCAGCGTTCTACTGCATCGCGTCCCCTGGCTTCAACGAGAAGTCTTGGAGCAGCGCTGGAGTTGGCACACATTCTCCACCCTGACCTGCTTGGCGCAAGTGGCCTGAATGTGCTCGCTGGGGCCGCGCCAATTACCTACACAAGTGGATGAGGTACTCGATGTGCGCGGTTGAGACGGGCGATTCGCCGCCATCTATGCGGTGGTTTTCGGCCGCCCGGCGGCGAATATGCCAGGTGAGCTGTGCTGACCGATGTCAATTGGACCCGAAGCGCACCATCTGTGCAGATCCCGGCGAGGCAGCGTATGTCATATCAAGCGCGCGACGTCACAGAAGTTATGAACCGTCGGGGACGGCCCATCATATTTGTATCTAAAGGTAACCATCGGACTGCGCGCGCCTTTTCGCCGAGAGGCGCCATGGCTTTGTCACGGGCTGGCGAAGTGAGTCGTGGCGTGGTTGCGGCCGAAATTCATGCGCCGAGATGCTAAGTCAGCTGCGCGAAGTGCGCGGAAGACGCTATGGGAATGAAACGGTGCCTCGAGAGTATTCGGTCGCCGCGTCGCTACTACTGATCGAGGCTCTGTCCAGTCGCCCTGCTCGTTTGTCGAGGCCTCAAACACCACTTCAGACTTGAGGTGGTACAGCAGGTGCCGACAGAGAAGCATGTCCTCTGTGCGGCGCACGTCCGTCGCTACTGCGATCCGGCCCCCGCTTCGATCTGAACAGCCGCCGGTTGCACGACAGGGGATGCGGCCCTGCGGGAGACTCCGCGCCTTGCCCCCTTTTTGGGAGATTGGGCCTTCGGTGCCGAAAGCGCGCCTTCGATGAGGAATCGATCTCGGTTCTTCACGCCAACAATCCACAGAGGCGGCTTCCCTCGTCCTGTCCAAGTTTTGCCCGACTTTGGATCCTGGTATTTTGGCTGGCCAACCGTCGCCTTCGCAATCGCGACGCGCTTCACTCCGTTCGGCGCCCTGCGAGTGCCGGTCAAGCCAAGGTCTGCAGGTGTCAGCCCGTAAGCGGCGATCGCTTCCTTGATTCTGGCAATGACACCCGCCACCTCTGCTTGGCGCATGCTCTCCGCTTGCCTCCCCAGCTTGGCAATCTCCGCTTTGATAGCTGCATAAGTCTTCATGGGATTCTTCGACTGGTTGCGATCGCGGGATTTTCCACCTATTGACATAATGGTGGAGTTCCTACCGGTCTGCGGCTACGCAACCCGAGCCGACACCCTTCTACTGAACTGAAGGAATGTCGTCACCTGGGCCCAGCAAAGAGGGGTGCACGACGAAGGCTCTCCCGTCGCCAAAAGGACCCAAATCGCGACCCTGCAGAGGCTCGCTATTGGCCTTCTGATCGAGCGGTTAACTCCGCACTCCGCCGTGCCCAATGCCCTGCAGACTGAGCGGCGAAGATGTCCGGGTCCAAGCCGAACGTACGCTGCGTCTTCAAGACGATGTCTTCGATATCTCTCTGCGACGGCAGATGCACCGACACTGCAACGCGTGTCGGCTGGCGGCTCTGCAGCGCCTCGAGAATGTGCTCGTCCTGCTCGCCCATTCCCCATCCATACAGCACCAACGTATTGCGCTCGGTCGGCTTCCGAATCCCTGCGTAGGAGGCAGACAAGTAGGCCGACGAGCGAATGGAKCGCATCTTCTGTTGGAACGTACCCTCGCTGACGAACAGTGGACCATACTCGCCAGTCTCCCAAGCCTGAAGGACCGCTTCGAGTAGTCTTGCGTCGCCTCCCCGTAGCTTCACCTCCTCCCCATACTGGCTCCTGGCCATGCAGAGGTTGCCATGTGGGTACACGATGAAGCTCAAGCCGCGTTCTAGTCGCTCGGGCATACCTTGGAAGACTAGGCGGCCATCCTCCTCCTTGCCGAAGCAGTCCCTCGTGTTGTCATGCCCAGCGCCCCAGGCGGTCATTCGTGCCCAATAGATAAGCAGGTCGTAGTTCAGTGACACAACCAACTGGAAGCTCGACAGGAACGCGTGCATTGTGAGGAGGTGAGACTCTTGCGCGTCGGTGAACGGCCCGTCGCGCACTTCGGCGTGCGCCAAGTGTGTGGAGCGAACGGTTTCGATCAGTGCATAGCGCACCGACTCGTAGGCCCGCCTCACGCTCGGCGCCTCAGACTTCAGCGCGGCGTTGACAAGGTTCGCCTGCCAGACAAGACGGAGCACCAGCTCAAAATCCGACGTCCCGAACACTTCGAAGAGCTGAGTTGCTTCCTTCAAGAGCCCCCGTGCTTCTGCGGCCGCTCGAAGAGAGCCATACATGAAACCGGTATGCATCGCGATGCTCGCGCCGTTTCCGAGTAGCAGGCAGCCCTGCTCATAGTGCTGCTTAATGTCGTCCCACGCCTGGATCTTCAAGCCAATCTCCACTCGTCGTTGAGATGCATTGGCGGCGCCGGCGCCTGCCCCATGGGACGAATCATCCCACCTTGCTCGAGAACGACTGCAGGCCGCCCGGCAACCGAGCAGACGACCGAGTGAATCGAGCAGTGCATGTCTTGTATCAAGGGGTCGAACGTGCGCCTAAGGTAGGCGCAGCCCCCCCCGCTTCGGGGTGTCAGAGTTGACAGTTCGCACGTGGCAAGCAAATCTCTATAGTCAAACAGGAGTAGCACACAAGCTGTTCAGAGTATTCGCACGGTGTTCTTGCGGTATAGGGTCCAGGCGTCGGTGCGCACGAGCCGTCTCAGGTCGAGCGCCAAGTGACTCTTCGAGATCACTGAGAAGGGTTTGGAGATGGTTGCTTCAATGGCGGCTGAGATCGATCCGATGAATCAGGAGCGCATCGAGATCGACCTGGTGTTCTACGACGACGCAGAAAAGGAAGCCTTTCACGAGAACTATCCGCCCGAGGTCGTTGCTCGGATCGACGCGCTGGTCGCGTCGCCAATGAAGGTGAGCGCGGCAGACATTTTCCGGTTCTACATGCTGCACCGGCTCAAAACTGGACATCCTGCTTCTGCACTACAAGAGGTCACTCCCGCGGGAACCTACAAAAAGTTCAAGTGCGAGGGACCGCTGCAGTTCAGCAGCTCGGTGCTGGTCTTTGGGTGGTTCCGGCTGTGAAGTCAGCACATCCAGGATCTATCCTTCGAACGTAGCAGCGACCGAGCATGAGCGCCGTACTTCGAGACTTCGAGTCGCGACTCCAGGGGCACTTCTCCGCGCTCGCCGAGGAGAAGCAGCGCTACAACTTTCCAGTCTTCGCGCTGGAGCATTGCCTCGATTCACAGGATGTCAATCGCCTCGGAATCGAACTGGGCCGTTCCCTGCGAAGCCGTCAAGGCCTCTCCCCGCACCATCGGCTATGTTGGCTGGTCCATGCGGCCGAGGTTGGCTACGACTTCGACGGCCAGGAGTACTGGTATCGATTTGGCCAGGCGACGCCCAACTGGGACTACATGTACCGAGAGGAGTTCTTGTACTTCTTCGAGGTGTTCGCGAGGGACTTCGGGGGAGTGCGTCCAACTGGTGAGTGGGCGAAGCGGTTCCGCTACATCGCGTGGCCGGTCGCTCATGCGTTGCTCCCGCACGACCTCCAGGTGCAACTCGCAAGATCCATCTACAACGCACGTCACCACCTACCGGACATCGCAAGCCTGGATCCCGGTGGCACGGGTGACTTCATCCACCGACACACCTTCGAGTGGACATCTAGATACCGGTTCTTCCTGCAACAGCGGGAACTCGTGGGATGGATCGTGCACGCGCTCATGCAGGCGGGAAGCGGTCAGGCCCCGATCATCTACAAGCCCGCACTGGACCGAGTTTTGGCGAACCTCAACGCTGTCGCCCACGCGCGAGAGTGGTTGAGGGATGCCCAACGACAGTACGCGCTAAGCACATTCAATCTGCCGTGGTCGCCGAAGCAAGCCGTTACGTCGCCGAATCCATCCGCCGGCCCTGTTGCCGCTGCGGAGTCGGCGAGTCCGATGAAGGAACTCTTGACGCCGCTGCTGAGCCTTCACTTCGAGGCCCCAGGCCGGGCACACGCCTACGTTGAACTCCCGTCCTTCCAGCARCTCATCAACCTCCACGGTGAGTTTCGGCCACACTTCGAGGCAGCGAACGTAAAGATTCCCTGCCACGGGGACGCGCTGATGCCGGCGGTGATGCTGCTCTCGGGGTCCGGGCGGCAACGTTCGATGCGCAGATGGCCAAGTGCCGAAGAAGTGCTCGCCGTCTTCAAGCCCAAGTCACCACACTTTGATCAGTTGGTTGACGCGGAGTGTCGACTGCCGAAAGCCGAGCTGTGGCTGTTCAAGCGCGTCGGCGACGCAACAGCGAATCAGGTTGCCGGACTCGCACTGCGACCCGGTGAACGCTACGTCCTCGTTACCCGCGACAAGAGCCGCTTCCGAGGTCTCGCTGGCCAATCGGTGGAGCTGCGCTGCGAAGGCGTCCATGCCATTGAGTTTGACGTCCCGGCCGTCGTCGATGCGTCGTGGGAAACGTCGTTTCGGACCATGGGAATCACAGTCCATCGCTCGGTCAAGGTCGAGCCAACCGGTATCTACCCAAGATCTTGGGGGCTCGACTCCTTGGGCGAATGGCTCGTGACGGAGACACCCTGCTTCACCCTAGTGCGGGACCACGACTTCGACAGCTACCAATTCAGCATCAACAACGGCCCCGTTGAGCGCATCAACTGCGGCGCAGATGGCACGCTGATCATCCAGATCACAGGGCTTGGCGTCGGCACGCATACCGTGGACCTCGCGACGCGCCTGTCCACCAACGGATCCGAACCACACGTCCGGCCGTGCGCCAGTGCGCGCTTTGCTTTGCATGTCCGTAACCCATCCACATGGATTCCCGGCGTGCTCTGTTCGCCGGCATTGGTCATGCAGATTCACCCCGTTGCACCAACGCTCACGGACTTTCTTAGCGGCGACGTCGAACTGTCTGTGGATGGCGACCCGAGCTGGAAGGTTCGCTGCTCTCTCGAGCTAATGGACGAAAGTGGGCACGCAACGACAAGCGTGTCCATTGGCACTCATGCGCTGCCGCTGACGTCGGAGCACTGGTCGGAGCTCGTTCGAACGTTGCTCGACCGTCCTACTGACGAGCACGAGTATCTAGCAGCTGCCGGTGCGCAGATCGTGTTGGACGCCGAGGATCTGGGGCAGAAACGGATCCCCTTGTCGCACACACCCAGCGCCGTTCGATGGGCATTGAGCCGTAGCAAGGGCGCCTCCATCTTGAGGCTCATCGATGAGGGTGCAGACGAAGATATCTTGGTCACATGGATTGACTTCAGCCTGCCGCTCTTGCCCGTTTCGCTTGAGCGAAAGGAAGCACATGGGATCAATGTGTCAAAGAAGTCGGGGCTCTTCCTTGCACGTTCAGGTGAGTACAGCGAGGCGGTGGTTGTTTCGCCTCGGGAGGTGGGAAAGGAGTTGGGTTGGCTGGGTGTTGCCTTCAAGCACACAGCCTTCCAGGAGCAAGACCTTTTGCAAGTGCTTTCGGCAAACGATCTTTGGACGGGCGCTCGCCCTTGCACTCCGCTGTCGCGATTCCGGCAACGACGCGTGACCACCGAACTCAGTCGCTATGCACTGGAGCTGGTGACCGGTCGGCTTTGGATTCAACAGGAGAGGCTGCTCAACGGCAGGTCGGACGATCCATACTGGGACAACCTAGAGGCGATCGTCTCGGCCGATCGCACCTACGGCATCAGCCTTTCCCACAACTGGAGGATCGCGGAGTCGCACGATGACAAGGCACTACAGGTTGTCGCACGCTCCGTGGCGAAGAGCTTCAGGGAATTCGCGGGAGAACAGGTGAGTGCACTGGCTTGGCGGTTCTCGCACGATGAAGTCCAGCTGGATAACGAACAACAGGACACCTTGCGAAGCGTAGACCCCCAAAACTTCGCCACGCTCGTTCGAGCCGCTCGCTTGCTGCGCCTCTATCGACGCTATCGCCGAGGACTTCCGCAGGTATGAGCATGCCAAATCTTCAGATCATCAGTGCGCAAGCGGCGCTCGACACTACGTGCAGGACCCTTCGGGTGACCGCGGCGGCTGCTGACAATGACACCCCACACGAAATCTCTCAAGCTGACCTAGTGATGCAACTGGCGGCTGCGATGGCACGTCGTTTGAGCGGCTTCATGTGCCCGTGCTCCCCGCGCGAGATCGTGACCGCCGTAGAGCGTTCGTTGTCGCACCTTCCCGTTACACATGACCAGGTGCGAGACGTTGCGAAGGCGGCGATAGAAGACCTACTTGCATCTGGCGACCTCCTGGCACTTGATCATGTCAAGCTGATCGGTGCGGAGCACGAGCCCAACTGGCTCTTCTGCGCACCGCCGAGCTTCATCCCAAGGGCTGGGCGCATCTACATCACCGGCATCGGACCAGATGATGCGTCCATTCTTCCGATCACTCTCAGAGAACGCGTGGTCTCGCAGGGTGCAACTCGGTTCATCAGTGTGGACCCTGATGACGGCGACTTGGAATTGACGCTCGCCTCACACGGCTTACGCCGCCTCGATCCCCAGCGCTGGCTCACACTCCAGCGCCCGGTGAAGGCGGACTCATTCGTCAACACCATTCAACGGCGTCTACTGTCCGAGGGAAGCGTCGGCCATCTCGATGGATTGAAAGTGCTTGCCCGCCGTCGGGCAGGCCGCGGAGGCTACCGTGCACGATGGCATGAACTGAAGGATGAATCCGGGCTGCATGTGGCACGGTTGCCCAAGGCGTATGGGGCTCCCCTGTGGGTCCTGATCGACGTCGACCGCGGCGTTGTGAAGCGCTCGCAGCTGCTACCGCTCAAGGGTTCTCGCTGCCGTGCTTGTGACGACGCTTGGCGGTTGCAGCTCGCCATCGATGCAAACGACGGGCATGCTGCGACCTAYCGAGTTCAACGCGAACAAGACGGTTCCATGCTCAGTTTGGACTTCCCGCTGCCCGCGGAAGCCAGGCGGCGCTTGGTCCTGATCGGCGGGCGGCGACGCACAGATGCATCCCATTTGAGCTTCTGGATTCCCCAGTCCCAGCTCGAAACAGAAGAGCGCTACTTGCAGGAACAGCTCTGGTTCCGGCGCGCTGACATCTCCAAGGGAGTCGTATGAGCAAGACCATCGACGAAGTTGCGGCCGAACTACGCACCACCCTCATCGAGTATATCGAGGCGACGTACCACATCGCCGATCCCGCGACGCTTGCTCAACGCCGGGCGTTGCTGGAGGAAGTGGGCGTCATCCACCAAGCGCCTTACCTCGAGTCCACCCCGCGCTATCAGGCTGGGCCGAAGTTTCGAAGCATCAAGGGGTTGCCGGAAGCTTCCCTGAAAGTGCTTGAGGCGCTCGCCGAGCCGAACAAGTCCGGCAAGCCACTGTTCTACGACCCACCCTACAAGCACCAATCCGACTCGATCGCGCGCGTGGTCGTGGATGCCATGAACGTCCTCATCATGACCGGCACGGGCTCGGGCAAGACCGAGTCCTTCCTGATGCCCATTCTTGCCAAACTCGCGCGCGAAGCCGAGCAGTCGTCCGACTCGTTTCGTGATCAGCGGGGGATGCGGGCCTTGATCCTCTATCCGATGAACGCCCTGGTTAACGACCAGCTGGGGCGTCTGCGGGCGATCTTCGGGGACCCGAGGCTTGGGAAGCTCTTCACGAAGTGGGCAGGCCGTCTGCCCCGATTCGCCCGCTACACCAGCCGGACGCCCTATGCGGGCCGCCGGGAGAAGTCCAAGGACCAACGGCGGCTCAAGCCATTCGGCGACTTCTATGTGAAGCACCTCGAGGATCTTCGAAGCGAAGATGCCGACATCAAGCAACCAGCGGCCAAGTTGATCGCCCAGCTCAGCGAACGAGGCAAGTGGCCCGCCAAGCCCGACCTCGAGCGCTGGTACAACGGCCCGGGGAAAGGCCGGCTCTGGCAGGGCAAGAACGGCGAGTACCTGCGGGCCGTCGCCCTCGAAGGGGATTCCGAGCTGCTGACACGGCACGAGGTCCAGGCCGAAGCGCCCGATCTGCTGGTCACCAACTACAGCATGTTGGAGTACATGCTGATGCGCCCGATCGAGCGGACCATATTCGACCAGACGAAAGACTGGCTGTACGCGAACCCGCAAGAGAAGTTCCTGATCGTGCTCGATGAGGCGCACTTGTACAGAGGCGCCCAGGGGGCGGAGGTCGGGTTGCTTCTGCGCAGGCTGCGTGATCGGCTCGACATTCCGATCGAACGATTCCAGGTTGTCTGCGCCACCGCCAGCTTCGAGAGCAAGGAGTACGCGCCCTGGTTCGCCTCTCGACTGACAGGTGCTCCCGAGTCATCGTTCTCGATCATCGACGGGGCCAAGCG
>NZ_JBFUCB010000060.1:0-16895 GCF_056405435.1 Rhizobacter sp. P1_G5
ATGCGGGCGAGGTCGTCGGAGGTCACGATGCCGCGCGTCGCGTCGACCAGCCGCAGGTGCAGCGACAGCACATCGCAGGTCTCGAAGAAGGCGTCGCGCGATTCGGCGGCCTGGTGGCCGTCGGCGCGCGCCTTCTCGCGCGAGGCCTCGCTGCCCCACACCACCACCTGCATGCCGAAGGCGCGGCCGTAGCCGGCCACCAGCTGCCCGATCTTGCCGTAGCCCCACAGGCCGAGGGTCTTGCCCTTGAGCACCATGCCGAGGCTGAAGTTGGCCGGCATCGAGGCCGCCTTCAGGCCCGACTGCTGCCACGCGCCGTGCTTCAGGTTGCCGATGTACTGCGGCAGCCGGCGCATCGCCGACATGATCAGCGCCCAGGTCAGCTCGGCCGGCGCGACCGGCGAGCCGACGCCTTCGGCCACCGCGATGCCCAGGCGCGTGCAGGTCTCGAGGTCGATGTGCGAGCCGACGCGGCCGGTCTGCGAGATCAGCTTGAGCTTGGGCAGCTTTTCAAGCAGCTGGCGCGGGAACTGGGTGCGTTCGCGGATCAGCACCAGCACCTCGGCGTCGCGCAGGCGCACCGCCAGCTGGCCGATGCCCTTGACGGTGTTGGTGAACACCTTGGCATTCAAGTGCTCCAGGCGCCGGGCGCACCTGAGCTTGCGGACCGCATCTTGGTAGTCGTCGAGGATGATGATGTTCACGGCTTTGATTGTGCATGCTCGCCAGCAGGAAGCGGCGAGGACGGCTAGCATCCGGCCCCACACCCCTTCTCACACAACCCTCCGGAGACCGCAATGCCCCTCACCATGTACTCGGCCAGCGTGCCGATCTTCCTGCGCAGCCTCGACAACATCGGCAAGTGGCTGGACAAGGCCGAAGCCTGCGCGCAGGCGAAGAAGTTCGACGTCAGCGTGCTGCTCGGCACGCGCCTGGCGCCCGACATGCTGCCGTTCACACGGCAGGTGCAGCTGACCAGCGACGCAGCCAAGTTCGCCGCGGCCCGGCTGGCCGGCATCGAGGCGCCGAAGTTCGACGACGTGGAGACGACGCTGCCCGAGTTGCGCGAGCGCATCGCGAAGACGGTGGCTTTCCTGGAGTCCGTGCCGGCCGAGAAGATCATCGGCAGCGACGACCGGGATGTGACGATCCCGCGCCGCGACGGCCCGCTGACGCTGAAGGGCGAGGTCTACCTGCGCACCTTCGTGCTGCCGAACTTCTTCTTCCACGCGACGACGATCTATGCGCTGCTGCGCCACAACGGCGTCGAGTTGGGGAAGAGTGATTACCTCGGGCCGCTGGGCGGCTGAACCGGCAGGCCTACAGCGGTACGAATTCGGTGTCGCGGCCGGCCATCGGGAAGGCCGCGTCGAGCTGGCGGCGTACCGCCTTGCATCGCTCGGGCGGCAGCACGGCGAGCAGCGTTTCGCTCAGTTCGAGCAGCTCGCTGATGTCGCCCGCGATGCGCAGCTGGCGCTGCAGCAGCGCGGCCGAGGCGCCTTGCAGGCCCGAGGCCGATTCCATGAAGCACTGCTTCATCTCGACGAAGACGCGCCGTGCGGCCACACGGGCCAGTCGCTCATGGGGCATCCCGGGGATGTTCTGCAGCGCGGCGGCGTCGAGGTCGAACGAAAGGCGTGCGTTTTTCATGGCGATGGGCGTGTGACTCACGTGCATGGCTTTCGGCCGGTGCGCGCGCAGGTGTAGATCCGCTGGCATTCTGTGCAGGGCGCCGTGCCGCAGATCGCACGAAATGAGGCACTTCTGGCGGCTGTTCATCGGCCCGGCTGCGCCGCATGGCACCGAACACGAGGGAACGAACGATGAAATGGCTGAAGCGCGGGGCCCTCGGGCTGGTGATCGGGCTGTTGCTGGCGGTGGCCCTGCTGGGGCTGTATGCCTGGCGCACGCTGCCGCAGGTCGACGGCGGGCAGCGCGTCGACGGGCTGCGCGGCGAGGTGCGCATCGAGCGCGATGCGCAGGGCGTGCCGACCATCCACGCGGCGTCGCGCGAGGACGCGATGTTCGGCCTCGGCTTCGCCCATGCGCAGGACCGGCTGTGGCAGCTGGAGACGCACCGCCGCATCGGCGCCGGCCAGCTGGCCGAGGCGTTCGGCGAGCCGGCGCTCGAGACCGACCGCTTCCTGCGCGCCCTCGGCGTGCGCCGCGCCGCGCAGGCGCAGTGGGAGCGGGCCAGCCCGGCGGCGCGAGCCGCGCTCGAGGCCTACAGCGCCGGCATCAACGCCTGGCTGGCCGGTTCGCTGAAGGCGCGGCCGCCGGAGTTCGTGCTGCTCGGGCTGCAGCCGCAGCGCTGGACGCCGGTCGACAGCCTGGCCTGGGCGACGATGATGGCCTGGGACCTGGGCGGCAACTGGTCGACCGAGCTGCTGCGGATGCGGCTCGCGCTGAAGATGCCGGTCGAGCGCATCAACGAGCTGCTGCCGCCGTACCCCGGCGAGCCGCCGCTGGCGACGGCCGACTATGCGGCGCTGTTCCGCGGGCTGAAGGTGGACGGCACGCTCGGCCGCCAGGCGCTGCTGACGGCGCCTGAATCGGGCGTCGAGGGCGTCGGCTCCAACAACTGGGTGCTCGCCGGCTCGCACACCGAGAGCGGCAAGCCGCTGCTGGCCAACGACCCGCACCTGAAGCTCAGCGCGCCGTCGCTGTGGTACCTGGCGCGGCTCGATGCGCCCGGCTTCCACGTGGCCGGCGCGACGATGCCCGGCCTGCCGATCGTCGTGCTCGGCCAGAACGACCACATCGCCTGGGGCTTCACCAACACCGCGCCGGACGTGCAGGACCTCTACCTCGAACGCCTGCGCCCCGGCGACCCGACGCAGTACCAGACGCCCGATGGCTGGGCGGCGTTCGAGCGCACGACCGAGGTCATCCAGGTCAAGGGGCATCCCGACGTGACGGTGACCGTGCGCAGCAGCCGCCACGGGCCGGTGATCTCCGACGCGGGCGGCCCGACCGAGGGGCTGACCGGTGCGCCGAACGCGCCGGCCTATGCGCTGGCGATGCGCTGGACGGCCCTCGACGCCGACGCCGGGACGGCGGTCGATGCCGGCATCGGTTTCAACTCGGCGCGCTCGGTCGACGAGTTCATCGCGGCGTCGGCGGGCTACATCGCGCCGATGCAGAGCATGGTGGTGGCCGACACGCAGGGCCGCATCGCGATGGTGGCGCCCGGCCGCGTGCCGGTGCGCGGGCCCGGCCACGACCTGAAGGGGCTGGTGCCGGCACCGGGCTGGGAGGTGCGCTACGACTGGGTCGGCAGCGTGCCGGCCGGCGAGACGCCGCGCGAGATCGATCCGGCCCGCGGCTGGATCGCGACCGCGAACCAGCGCATCGTCGGCCCGGACTACCCKCATTTCCTGACCAGCGAGTGGGCGGTGCCGTACCGCCAGCAGCGCATCGAGCAGCTGTTGGCCGCGACGACCAAGCATTCGATCGCCAGCCTGCGGGCCATCCAGCGCGACCAGCTGTCGCTGGCGGCGCTGAAGCTGCTGCCGGTGCTGAAGCGCGCGGTGTCGCCCCACCCGCTGGCCGCGGCGGCGCAGCGTGAGTTGGCCTCGTTCGACGGCACGATGGCGGCCGACCGCGCGGCGCCGCTGATCCTGTCGGCCTGGGTGCGGCAGCTGACGCAGGCGGTGTTCAGCGACGAGCTCGGCGCCGCGCTGTACGAGCGGCAGCTCGGCAGCCGCAGCTTCCGCGAGGCGCTGGAAGGTGTGCTGGCGCGCCAGGACGGCTGGTGGTGCGATGACAAGGCGACGCCGGTGGTCGAGACCTGCGCGCAGCAGGTGGACGCGGCGTTCACGCGGGCGCTCGACGAGCTGCAGCAGTCGCAGGGCAGCGACGTGGCGAGCTGGCAATGGGGCCGGGCGCACCAGGCCCGGGCCGAGCACCGGCCGTTCAGCAAGGTGAAGGCGCTGGCACGCTGGTTCGAGCTGCGGGCGCCGGTGGGCGGCGACACCTACACCGTCAATGTGTCGCGTGTCGGCCTGCGGCCGGACGCGACGACCGGCGAGCTGTACCTGGCCGAGCACGGGCCGTCGCTGCGGGCGCTGTACGACCTGGGCGACCCGGCTCGCTCACGCTTCGTGCAGTCGAGCGGGCAATCGGGCATCGTGTTTTCGCCGCTGTACCGCAGCTTCGTCGAGCGCTGGGCGAAGGTGGATGACGTGCCGGTGTGGGGCACGCCGGCGGAGCACACGCTGGTGTTGTCGCCGCGCTGATCAGCGCTCCAACTGTGCGAGCTGGCCGACGATCTCCCGCGTGCTCATCAGCCGCACGCCCTGGGCGGCCAGCGCCTCGTTCTGGCGGGCGATGATCTCGTCGGCGCCCGAGGTGGCGTCGGGCCAGGTGCCGTGCGAGTCGCTCGCGAGGATCACGTCGTAGCCGAGCGCCAGCGCCGATTGCGAGGTGTGGGTGACGCAGACCTCGCTCTGCAGGCCGCACACCAGCAGCTGGTCGATGCATCGCCGTCACACCTGCCCAAACAGGGCCTTGCGCTGCGCGGTGTAGGCCCACCACGGCGCGGCGGGCGCGCCGCCCATGAAATCGGTGGCGGCCATGAAGGTGTCGAGCACGCACGGGTCGTGGCGCTGCCCGGTGATCGCGCACAGGCGCTGGTACAGCACGAAGGCATCCTTGCCGCGCAGGTCCTTCGGCTCCTGGATGCCGATCAGCCGCAGGTCGGCGGCCAGCGCGGGGCCGATGTTGGGCAGTTGCTCGAGCGCCTTGCACTCCGCGGCACTCGCCGCCTTGGGGGCCTTGATCACCACGGCGGCCTCCATCACAGCATGCTGTTGCGGATCAGGCCGACCGCCAACCCCTCGAGTTCGAAGTCGACATCGCCGAACGGCACGACGATGGGTTCGAAATCGGGGTTCTCCGGCAGCAGCTCGATGCTGGTGCGGGTGCGCTTGAAGCGCTTCACGGTGACCTCGTCGCCGAGCCGCGCGACGACGATCTGGCCGTTCTTCGCGTCCTTGGCCTTCTGCACCGCGAGCAGGTCGCCATCCATGATGCCGGCGTCGCGCATGCTCATGCCGCGCACCTTCAGCAGGAAATCGGGCCGGCGTGCGAACAGGCTGGCTTCCATCAGGTAGGTCTGGTCGATGTGCTCCTGCGCGAGGATCGGGCTGCCGGCCGCGACGCGCCCGACCAGCGGCAGTGTGAGCTGCGAGAGGCTGGGCAGCGGCAGGCTGAACTGCTTGCCGCGGCTCTGGTTCAGCGCGCGCAATGTGTCAGACTGCAGACGGATGCCGCGCGAGGTGCCGCCCACCAGCTCGATGACGCCCTTGCGGGCCAGCGCCTGCAGGTGTTCTTCGGCGGCGTTGGCCGACTTGAAGCCCAGCTCGTTCGCGATCTCGGCCCGGGTGGGCGGCGCACCGGTGCGCTCGATCGCGCTCTGCACCAGGTCGAGGATCTGCTGCTGGCGGTCGGTGAGCTTCGGGATTTCGTTCATCGCGGTGGGCCTCGGCTTGGTGAAATGGCGTGGACTGAACATCCATCCAGTGACTGTATTTTTATCCAGCTTCGTGAAAAATGCAAAGAACTGATCAGATCGTCGTCGTGCTCGGCACCGGCGGCACCATCGCCGGCACCTCGGCGGCCGCCGGCGACAACATCGGCTACACCGCGGCGCAGCTCGGCGTCGCGCAGCTCGTGAAGGCGGTACCGGCGCTGGCCGCGGTGCCGCTCGAGCCCGAGCAGGTCGCGCAGGTCGACAGCAAGGACATGAGCGCCGACGTGTGGCGCGCGCTGGTCAGGCGGCTGGCGCACCACCTGGCGCGGCCCGAGGTGGCGGGCGTGGTCGTCACGCATGGCACCGACACGCTGGAGGAGACCGCGTGGCTGCTGCAGCGCGTGCTCGCGCCGGCCAAGCCGGTGGTGCTGACGGCGGCGATGCGGCCCGCCACCTCGCTGCAGCCCGACGGGCCGCAGAACCTGCTCGATGCGGTCGCCGTTGCGCAGCACCCCGGCGCGCGCGGCGTGGTCGCGGTGCTCGGCGGCGTGGTGCATGGCGCGGCCGACGTGCGCAAGGTGCACACCTACCGCATCGAGGCCTTCGATTCGGGCGACGCCGGCCCGGTCGGCCGCATCGAGGAAGGGCGGCTGCGGCTGTTCCGTCCGTGGCCGGCGGGTGAGGCGTTGCCTGCGGCGCGGCTGGCCAGGCTGGTCGACGGCCCCGCGTGGCCGCGCGTCGACATCCTGCTCAGCCATGCGGGTGCCGATGGCGTGCTGGTCGATGCATTGATCGAGCGAGGCGCACGCGGCATCGTGGCCGCGGGCACCGGCCACGGCACGGTGCACCACGCGCTCGAAGCCGCGCTGCTGCGCGCGCAGTCGACCGGCGTGCGCGTGCTGCGCTGCAGCCGCGTGGCGGGCGGCCCGGTGTTCGCTCAGCCCGGCGATGTGTTGCCCGCCGGCGGCGAGCTGTCGCCGTACCAGGCCCGCATCGAGCTGCTGCTGCAACTGCTCGCGGAATGACAAACGGCCCGCGAAGGGCCGTTCTTCATCAGGCGCAGGCGGGGCTCAAGCGACGGTCAGCGTCACGTCGACGTTGCCGCGCGTCGCGTTCGAGTACGGGCAGATCTGGTGCGCCGTCTCGACGATCTGCTGCGCCACCGAGCGCTCGACGCCCGGCACGGTGATGGTCATCGCGACCTGGATGCCGAAGCCTTGCGGGATCGGGCCGATGCCGACGCTGGCGGCGATCGAGGTGTCGGCCGGCAGCGTGACCTTGTGCTTGCCGGCAGCCACCTTCATCGCGCCGATGAAGCAGGCCGAGTAGCCGGCGGCGAACAGCTGTTCGGGGTTGGTGCCGACGGCGCCGTTGCCGCCCAGTTCCTTCGGCGTGGTCAGGCGCAGGTCGAGCACGCCGTCCGACGACTTGGAGGTGCCTTCGCGGCCGCCGGTGGAGGTGGCGTGGGCGGTGTACAGGACTTTTTCGAGGGCCATGGTGTCTTCCTTCAGGTGGTGGGGTGGGTCAGGGGTAACAACAACGTTCACGCATGCGCCGCATCGGGCGCGTCATCGAGCAGTTGCTGGCGCAACTGCTGCAGGCGTTGGGTCAGGKCGGTCAGCTCGCCGATGCTGCAGCCGCTGGCCTGGGCCAGTTGGGCCGGCACGCCGCGCGCCTGCTGGCGCAGCGCGCGGCCCTCGGCCGTCAGGCTGACGATCACGCGGCGCTCGTCGTCGGCCGCGCGCCGGCGCTGCAGCCAGCCGGCCGCTTCCATGCGCTTGAGCAGCGGCGTCAGCGTGCCGGAGTCGAGGAACAGCCGCTCGCCGAGCTCGCCGACCGTCACCCCGTCACGCTCCCACAGCACCAGGAACGCCAGGTACTGCGGGTAGGTGAGGCCGAGCGGCGCCAGCAGCGGCTTGTACAGCTTGGTCATCGCGAGCGAGGTGGAATACAGCGCGAAGCAGACCTGGTTGTCGAGCTGCAGCCAGTCGACGCCGGCCGGCAGCGCGGGGGCGCCGGCGCTGCTGCGGTCCTGTCGACGGGGGCGGTGGATGCTTGCCATGGACGAGACTGTATTCTCAATCTGGCAATTGAATTGTGTGCAATATAAATCCCCGGCCGGCGGCAGGGGCATCGCCGTGCCGGCGCACCGGGTCGGATTGGCGCTATCGCGTCAATTGCGGGAAGGCGCGGTAGAGCGACAGCACGCCTTTCGCGGCCG
This sequence comes from Rhizobacter sp. P1_G5, assembly GCF_056405435.1. NCBI lineage: Bacteria > Pseudomonadati > Pseudomonadota > Betaproteobacteria > Burkholderiales > Sphaerotilaceae > Rhizobacter > Rhizobacter sp. P1_G5. The sequence continues at coordinate 7,695 of NZ_JBFUCB010000060.1, forward strand.
CGAGCGTGCCGGCGGTGAGGCCCGACGGGGTCGGGTTCTCGCGCAGCTTCAGCGCGGCGCCGTAGACCTGGTCGAGCACCTTCGAGGCCACGCCCTGCGCTGCATCGGGCCGCGGCGTGCGCGCGCCCCTGCCGGGCACGGCGTTGCCGAGCGCGTTGGTGCCGCGGTCGCGCGCCCGGCTCGGTGCGCTCGTGCTGCCGCTGTCCTGCCGGGTGACGGTGGGCCGCGGTGCACGTTCGGCGGGCCCGTTGATTCCTTGGAGTGCCATCGCGATGCCTCAGACCTTCATGAACGTGAGGAAGTGGTCGGGCTCGCTGCTGCCGAGCACGGCGGCCGCCTTCTGCTGCTCCTCGCGCAGCAGGTAGCTCAACGGGCTCTCGACGCCGTCGGCGGGCCCGTCGATCTCCTGCGTCGTCGCCATCAGCAGCGTGATCGCGTCGGCCCGGAAGCTGTTGCGGTCGCCGCTGCGGCCCTGCATCAGCTCGTCGGTCACTTCGTCGATCAGTGCGCGAAAGCGCCCGAGCAGTGCCGGGTTCACCGTCGGCGCCGCGGCCGGCTCGGCCGCGCGGGCGGCGCCCTGGCGCTGTCCGGCACCGCCCGACAGGTCACCCGTTTGCGCTTTTTGAAGGGCCATCATGGGGACGAACGATAGGCCGTGCGCCGTTCGTCCCCGGCCACCGAACGGAAGCCGCGTGCGGTGGTGCGAAGCCGTGTCAGCCCAGCGCGTCGAGCTCGCCGGTGACCTCGAGCCAGCGGCCCTCGGCGCCCTCGAGCTCGTCCCCGAGCTGCTTGAGCCGCTTGCCCTGCTCGACGCGCTGTGCCGGGCTCAGGCCGGGCCGCGCCGAGGCTTCCTCGATGTTGGCCTTCTCCTGCGTCAGCGTCGCGATGCGCTTCTCGAGCGTCGCCAGTTCGGTGCGCAGCGGCCTGGTCTGCTCGGCGGCCTTCTGGCGTTGCTGGGCGCCGGCCTTGCGGTCGTCCTTGGCTGCTTTCGGGGCCGCGGCCGTGGCAGCGGCTTCCGCCTTCTCTGCCTTCTCTGCCTTCTTGGCCTTGACCTTCGCCGAACCCGCCTCGCGCGCGCCCTTCGCCATCTCGCGCGAGGTCTCGAGCAGCCACTTCTGGTAGTCGTCCAGGTCACCGTCGAACGGTTTCACTGCGCCGTCGCTGACCAGCCAGAACTCGTCGCACACCTCGCGCAGCAGCGCGCGATCGTGGCTGACCAGCATCACCGTGCCCTCGAACTCGTTGAGCGCCATCGACAGCGCCTCGCGCGTCGTCAGGTCGAGGTGGTTGGTCGGTTCGTCCAGCAGCAGCAGGTTGGGGCGCTGCCACACCAGCATCGCGAGCACCAGCCGTGCCTTCTCGCCGCCGCTCAGCGAGCCGACGGCCTGTGTGACCATGTCGCCGACGAAGCGGAACGAGCCGAGGAAGTCGCGCAGCTCCTGCTCGCGCGCCTGCGGGCCCACGTCGCGCGCGAGCCGCACCATGTGCATCAGCGGGCCGTCGTCGAGCGACAGCACGTCGAGCTCCTGCTGCGCGAAGTAGCCGATCGACAAGCCCTTGCCCTCGGTGACCTCGCCGGCCACCAGCGGGATCTCCTTCGCGATGGTCTTCACCAGCGTCGACTTGCCCTGGCCGTTGGCGCCGAGGATGCCGATGCGCTGGCCCGCCAGCACCGAGCGGTTCACGTTGCTGACGATCGGCACGCCGGCGTAGCCGCACGACATCACCGAGAACGCGAGCATCGGGTTGGGCAGCGAGACCGGCTCGCGGAACTCGAACTGGAAGTCGCTGCTGGTCAGCACCGGCCCGAGCTTCTCCATGCGCGCCAGTGCCTTCACGCGGCTCTGCGCCTGCTTGGCCTTGCTGGCCTTGGCCTTGAAGCGGTCGATGAACTTCTGCAGGTGGGCCATGCGCTCCTGCTGCTTCGCGAAGTTGGCCTGCGCCTGCATCATCCGCTCGGCGCGCATCTCCTCGAACGCGGTGTAGTTGCCGGTGTAGCGCGTGAGGCGCGTCTCGTCGAGGTGCAGCGTCACCCGGGTGATCGCGTCGAGGAATTCGCGGTCGTGGCTGATCACGATCATCGTGCCCTCGTAGCGCTGCAGCCAGGCTTCCAGCCACACCAGCGCGTCCAGGTCCAGGTGGTTGGTCGGCTCGTCGAGCAGCATCAGGTCGGCCGGGCACATCAGCGCGCGCGCCAGCTGCAACCGCATGCGCCAGCCGCCCGAAAAGCTGTTGACCGGCTCGTCGAGCTGGTCGACGCGGAAGCCCAGGCCCATCAGCAGCGCCTGCGCGCGCGGGCGGGCTTCGAAGCCGCCGGCCTCGGCGATCAGCTGGTGCGCCTCGGCCATCGCATGGCCGTCGTCGGCCGCCTCGGCCGCGGCCAGCGCAGCGTTCGCGGCGTTCAGCCGGGTGTCGCCCTCCAGCACGAAGTCGGTGGCCGGATCGTCGGTCTCCGGCATCGACTGCGCGACCTCGCCGACCAGCCAGCGCGGCGGGATGGCCACGTCGCCGGCGTCGGACTGCAGCCGGTGCGTCAGCAGCGAGAACAGCGAGGACTTGCCGGCACCGTTGCGCCCGACCAGGCCTACCTTCTCGCCGGGCTGCAGCGTGACGCTCGCGTCCTGCAGCACGACCTTGGTGCCGCGCCGCAGCGTGACGTTCTTGATGACAATCATGGGTAACTCACCAACGGGAAAGAAACATGGAAAAGCGCACCGACAGCGGCAAGAGCGAGGGCCTGACCACCCGGCTGCTGCACGCGGATCGCCGCGGCGGCGTCGAGCATGGTGCCACGCACAAGCCGTTGCACCCCTCGTCGGCCTTCGGTTACGAGACGGCGCGTGAACTGGTGTCGGTATTCCAGGGCGAACGCAGCGGGCACGTCTACGCGCGCCAGGGCAATCCGACCAACGTGGCGCTGGAAGCCAAGCTGACGATGCTGGAAGACGGCGTCGGCAGCGTCAGCTTCGCGACCGGCATGGCGGCGATCGCGTCGCTGATGCTTGCGCTGCTGAAGCGCGACGACCACATCGTCGCGAGCCGCTTCCTGTTCGGCAACACCGCCAGCCTGCTGAACACGCTGGAGGGCCTGGGCTGCGGGCTGACGCTGGTCGATGCGACCGACGCGGCAGACGTCGAACGGGCGATCACGCCGCGCACGCGCATGGTGTTCGTCGAGACGATCGCGAACCCCGGCACGCAGGTCGCCGACCTGGAGGCGATCGGCCGGCTGTGCGGCGAGCGCGGCCTGCTGTACGTGGTCGACAACACGATGACGACGCCCTACCTGTTCCGCCCGAAGGCCGTGGGCGCCGGGCTGGTCGTCAACTCGCTGACCAAGTCGATCGGCGGCCACGGCAACGCGCTGGGCGGCGCGGTCACCGACACCGGCGTGTTCGACTGGTCCCGCTTCGCCAACATCGCCGAGCCGTACAGGAAGGGCGACCCGCGCGGCTGGGGCCTGCTGCAGATCCGCAAGCGCGGCCTGCGCGACATCGGCGCGACGCTCGCGGCCGATGCGGCGCACCGCATCGCCACCGGCGCCGAGACGCTCGCGCTGCGCATGGACCGCGCCTGCGACAACGCGCTGCGCCTGGCCACCTGGCTGGCCGCGCAGCCGGGCGTCAAGCGCGTCAACCACCCCGGGCTCGAGACCCACCCGCAGCACGCCAACGCAAAGCGCTGGTTCAAGGCCGGCGGCACGCTGATGAGCTTCGAGCTCGACGATGCGCGCGACTGCCTGGCCTTCCTCGATGCGCTGCAGGTGGTGATCAAGTCGAGCCACCTGGGCGACAACCGCACGCTCGCGATCCCCGTCGCGCACACCATCTTCTGGGAGATGGGCGCGCAGCGGCGGCAAGCGATGGGCATCGCGGATTCGCTGATCCGCGTGTCGGTGGGGATTGAGGATCATGAAGACCTGCGCGCCGACTTCGAACGGGCGCTCGCGGCCGGTTAGCGGTTCCAGCGGGCCAGTGCCTCGCGGGTGACGAGCAAGACCTGGTCGTCGCCGGCGCTGGTGTCGAGCCACGCCACTTCGAGCTTGCGGAACGCATGCTCGAAGTGCGGGCGCTCGTTGCCGATCTCCAGCAGCAGCACCGCCTCGGGCGTCATCTTCGCCGGCGCGTCGCGCAGGATGCGGCGCACCAGGTTCATGCCGTCGTCGCCGCCGGCCAGCGCGAGGGCAGGCTCGTGGCGGTACTCCTCGGGCAGCGCCGCCATGCTGGTGCTGTTGACGTAGGGCGGGTTGCACAGGATCAGGTCGTACGGCCCGCCGACGCTTGCGAGCAGGTCCGACTGCAGCAGCGTGATGCGCTTGCCGAGCTTGTGCTTGTCGACGTTGATGCGGGCCACCGCCAGCGCGTCGTCGGAGAGGTCGGCCGCATCGACCACCACATCGGGGTAGGCCAGCGCGGCGATCACCGCCAGGCTGCCGTTGCCGGTGCACAGGTCGAGCACCGTGTGCGTCTGGTCGGACAGCCAGGCGTCGAGCGTGCCTTCGCCCTCGCCGTCGACCAGCAGTTCGGCRATGAACGAGCGCGGCACGATGCTGCGCTCGTCGATGTAGAACGGCACGTTCTGCAGCCACGCTTCGCGGGTCAGGTAGGCGGCCGGGCGGCGCGAGCGGATGCGCTCGTCGACCAGCGCGAGCGCGGTGGCTTCTTCCTCGGCCGACAGCTCGCGCTGCGCCTGTTCTTCCAGCGCGTCGAGCGGCATGCCGAGCGCCCACAGCACCAGCCAGGCCGATTCGTCGAACGCGTTGGTGGTGCCGTGCCCAAACGAAACGCCCGCCGTCTTGAGGCGGGCGCTCTGCGCGGTGATGAGATCGATCAACTTCATRGCAACAAGCCTTCAAGCGTCCTGCGGTAGATGTTCTTCAGCGGGTCGAGGCTCGCGACCTCGACGTTCTCGTCGATCTTGTGGATGCTGGCGTTCAGCGGCCCGAACTCGACGACCTGCGGGCAGATCTTCGAGATGAAGCGGCCGTCGGAGGTGCCGCCGGTGGTCGACAGCTCGGTGCGCACGCCGGTCTCGGCGAGGATGGCGGCGCCGATCGCCTCGCTCAGCGCGCCGATCGGCGTCAGGAACGGCTCGCCGCCGAGCGTCCACGCGAGGTCGTAGCGCAGGCCGTGCGCATCGAGCACGGCGTGCAGGCGCGACTTCAGCGCGTCGGGCGTCGATTCGGTCGAGAAGCGGAAGTTGAAGTCGATCACCACCTGGCCGGGAATCACGTTGGTCGCGCCGGTGCCGCCGTGGATGTTCGACACCTGCCAGCTGGTGGCCGGGAAGTAGCGGTTGCCGCGGTCCCATTCGACCGTGGTCAGCGCCGCCAGCGCCGGGGCGACGCGGTGGATCGGGTTGTCGGCTAGCTGCGGGTAGGCGATGTGGCCTTGCACGCCGTGCACCGTCAGCTTGCCCGACAGCGTGCCGCGCCGGCCGTTCTTGATCATGTCGCCGAGCGTGTCGACCGAGGTCGGCTCGCCGACGATGCAATAGTCGATGCGCTCGCCGCGTTGCTTCAGCAGCTCGCAGACCTTGACCGTGCCGTCGACCGACGGGCCTTCCTCGTCGCTGGTGATCAGCAGCGCGATGCTGCCGCAGCGCTCGCCGTGCGTCGCGACGAACTCCTCGATCGCGACCACCATCGCGGCGATCGAGGTCTTCATGTCGGCCGCGCCGCGCCCGTAGAGCTTGCCGTCGCGGTGCGTCGGCACGAACGGATCGCTCTGCCACTGCGCGAGCGGGCCGGTGGGCACCACGTCGGTGTGGCCGGCGAACATCAGCAGCTTGCCGCCGCTTTTGCCGGATCCCTGGCCACGGCGCACCGCCCACAGGTTGGTGACGCGGAAATCGGCCGGGCCGCTCTCGATCGTCTCGCACTCGAAGCCGAGCGGCGCGAGCCGTTCGATGAGCAGCGCCTGGCAGCCGCCGTCGTCGGGGGTGACGGAGCGGCGGCTGATCAGGGCCTCGGTGAGCTGCAGGGTCGCGAACATCGGGAATCAGGAACGGAGATCAGAAGCGAGTCGAAAACCCGGTGTTGCGGTCGTCGTGCACGTCCAGCGTGATCTCGGTGAAGGTCGGCTGGTCGTCGGTCTCTTCCTTCTTCGGGACCTGGCGCGACACCGGTTCGGTGTCGTTCGCCAGGCGCCACATCAGGTTGGTCGGCGAGTCGGAGAACGCGAGGCCCTCGTCGCGCGTGATCACGCCTTCGGTGATCAGGCGGGCGAGGTCGGACTCGAAGCTCTGCGAGCCTTCGGCCATCGATTTCTCCATCGCTTCCTTGACGCCGTTGAAGTCGCCCTGCTCGATCAGCTCGGACACGAGCTTGGTGTTCAGCAGCACCTCGACGGCCGGGCGGCGCCCGCCGGCGGTCGCGCGCACCAGCCGCTGCGAGACGACCGCGCGCAGGCCGGCGGCCAGGTCGGCCAGCAGCGCGGGGCGCGATTCGGGCGAGTAGAACGACAGGATCCGGCCGAGCGCGTGGTAGCTGTTGTTCGCGTGCAGCGTCGACACCACCAGGTGGCCCGACAGCGCGTACGAGATCGCCATCGTCATCGTCTCGCGGTCGCGGATCTCGCCGATGTAGATGCAGTCGGGGGCCTGGCGCAGCGCGTTCTTCAGCGCGACCTGCAGCGATTGCGTGTCGCGGCCGACCTCGCGCTGGTTCACGACCGAGCGCTTGTTGCTGAACATGAACTCGATCGGGTCCTCGATGGTCAGGATGTGGCCGGCCATCTGCTGGTTGCGCTGTTCCAGCATCGACGCGAGCGTGGTGCTCTTGCCGGTGCCGGTGGCGCCCACCATCAGGATCAGGCCGCGCTTCTCGAGCACCAGCGTGTTCAGCACCTGCGGCAGGTTCAGGGTGCCGAGTGCCGGGATGTCGTGCGGGATGCAGCGGAACACCGCGGCGATCGAGCCGCGCTGGCGGAACGCGCTGAGCCGGAAGCTGCCGACGCCCGACAGCCCGATGCCCACGTTCAGCTCGCCGGTGTCTTCCAGGTCTTCGAGCTGGGTCGGCGTGAGCAGCTCGGCCAGCAGCTGGCGGGGCTGGGTGGCGGTGAGCGGCTGGTCGCTCAGCTGCAGGATCTGGCCGTTGATCTTGATCAGGATCGGCGTGTTGGCCGACAGGTAGACGTCGGAGGCGCCCTTGTCGGCCATCAGCCGCAGCACGCGTTCCATGTTGCCGCCGTTGGAGGCTGCTGTCATCGCTGTGTCCTTTCGGGACCTTGTTGAACGGAAGAAGGCATCATGGCACGCCGGCCGGCGGGTTCAGGGGTCAGGCGCGCAACAGTTCGTTGATGCTGGTTTTCGCGCGGGTTTGCGCGTCGACGCGCTTGACGATGACGGCGCAGTACAGGCTGTACTTGCCGTCGGCGCTGGGCAGGTTGCCGCTGACCACCACCGAGCCGGCCGGGATGCGGCCATAGGTGACTTCGCCGGTCGCGCGGTCGTAGATCTTGGTGCTCTGGCCGATGTAGACGCCCATCGAGATGACCGAGTTCTCCTCGACGATCACGCCTTCGACCACCTCGGAGCGGGCGCCGATGAAGCAGTTGTCCTCGATGATGGTCGGGTTGGCCTGCAGCGGCTCCAGCACGCCGCCGATGCCGACGCCGCCCGACAGGTGCACGTTCTTGCCGATCTGGGCGCACGAGCCGACGGTGGCCCAGGTGTCGACCATCGTGCCTTCGTCGACGTAGGCGCCGATGTTGACGTACGACGGCATCAGGATCACGTTCTTCGCGAGGTAGCTGCCGTGGCGCGCGACGGCCGGCGGCACCACGCGCACGCCGGCGGCACGCACTTCCTCATCGCTGATGTGCGAGAACTTGGTCTTGACCTTGTCGAAGAAGGTCAGTTCGCCGGCATGCATCAGTTGGTTGTCGTTCAGGCGGAACGACAGCAGCACCGCCTTCTTGACCCACTGGTTGACCTTCCACTGGCCGACGCTCTCGCGCTCGGCGACGCGGATGCGGCCCTTGTTCAGGTCGGCGATCACCGATTCGACGGCCTCGCGCACTTCGGGCGAGTTGACGGCATTGATCTGGGCGCGGCCTTCCCAGGCGAGGTCGATGATGCTTTGCAGTTGCTGTTGGCTCATGGGGTTCTCGGGGTCAGACGGACTTGACGAAGGAAACGATGCGTTCTGCGGCGGCCAGGCATTCCTCGACCTCGGCCACCAGGGCCAGGCGGATGCGGCCTGCGCCAGGGTTCACGCCCTGTGCCTCGCGCGCCAGCAGGCTGCCGGGCAGCACCGCGACATTGTATTGAGCCAGCAGGCCGCGGGCGAAGGCCACGTCGTCGCCTCCGGGCACGGCGGCCCACAGGTAGAAGCCGGCATCGGGCAGGCGCACGTCGAGCACCTCGGCGAGCAGCGGCGTGACCTGTGCGAACTTGCGGCGGTATTGGTCGCGGTTGTCGACCACGTGGGCCTCGTCGCGCCAGGCGGCGATGCTGGCCTGCTGCACCATCGGGCTCATCGCGCTGCCGTGGTAGGTGCGGTACAGCAGGAACTGCTTCAGCACGGCGGCGTCGCCGGCCACGAAGCCGGAGCGCATGCCGGGCACGTTGGATCGCTTGGAGAGGCTGGTGAACACGACAAGGTTGCGGAAGTCAGCCCGGCCGAGCTGTTTCGCGGCATCGAGTGCGCCGAGCGGCGGGTCTTCGCGGAAGTAGATCTCGGAGTAGCACTCGTCGGAGGCGATCACGAAGCCGAAGCGCTCGCTGAGCTCGAAGAGGCGCCGCCACTCGTCGAGCGGCATCACCGCGCCGGTCGGGTTGCCCGGCGAGCAGACGTACAGCAGCTGGGTGCGCGCCCAGACCTCGTCGGGCACCTGGGCCCAGTCGGCCGCGAAGTTGCGGGCCGGGTCGCTGTTGGCGAAGAAGGTCTGCGCGCCGGCCAGCAGCGCTGCGCCTTCGTAGATCTGGTAGAACGGATTCGGGCAGACAACGGTGGCACCGAGCCGGGTCGGATCGACGAGGGTCTGGGCCAGTGCGAACAGGGCTTCACGCGAGCCGTTGACCGGCAGCACCTGCGTAGCGGCATCGAGCCTGACGCCGTAGCGGCGCTCGACCCAATCGGCGCAGGCCTGGCGCAGCGCGATGTCGCCGGCGGTGGCGGGGTAGCTGGCGAGGCCGGAGAAACTGGCCGACAGCGCATCGAGGATCAGTTTCGGTGTCGCGTGGCGGGGCTCGCCGATG